>CBHXZU010000412.1:0-5967 GCA_966125105.1 uncultured Prosthecobacter sp. | reverse complement strand
CGGCAATACTCACCAAGCCGAAGCGCGCTCGCGTAGGATGGGTCCGCGACCCGTCTTGTTTACAGGGAAGAATGCGCTCGAACGTCGATGCACTCTGCCACCGAGCTGAGATCGTAGTCGCCCTAATCCCGGAACACCACCGTGCGCGCCCCGTGCAGCAGCACCCGGTCCGCCACATGCCACCGCACGCCTCGCGCCAACGCCTGGCGTTCGCAATCCCGCCCGATGCGCAGGAGATCTTCGGTGGAATGGAAGTGCTCCACCCGCATCACTTCCTGCTCAATGATCGGGCCTTCATCGAGATCCGCGGTGACGTAGTGACACGTCGCGCCAATGAGCTTCACCCCACGATCCCACGCCCGCTGATACGGATTCGCTCCGACAAACGACGGCAGGAACGAGTGGTGAATGTTGATGATTCGCCCCGGCCAGCGCGCGCACACTTCTGATGGCACAATCTGCATGTAGCGCGCGAGCACGATGAGATCCGCGCCAACGTCCGCCCAGATCTGCTCCACCTGCGCGAACGCGTCTGCCTTGTTCGCCGCGGTAACGGGCACGTGGTGAAAGGGAATGCCTTCGCGTTCCACGAGTCCGCGAAAGTCGTCGTGATTCGCCACCACGGCCGCGATGTCGAAGCCCAGTTCTCCCGAGCGCCAGCGCCAGAGCAAATCAGCCAGGCAGTGCCCGAGCTTTGAGACCATCAGCACCACGCGCATCCGTTCCGATTCCTGCCGAATGCTCCAGTCCGCGTTCAGTTCCGCGGCCAATGGCGCGAATTGCTCGCGCAACTCCGGCACGGTCACGCGCAGCGTCGGCGTCTCGATCGCCATGCGCGTGAAAAACCACCCGGCCGAGGCCTCGGTGAATTGATGCACCTCGTCGAGGTTGCCGCTCCGCTCCGCGACAAACGCCGTAAGTCGAGCGAGAAGCCCGACACGATCCGGGCATGACAGCTTCAGCAGCGTGATCGGCATGAACGACTAGCCTTCAGACTCCGCGCCCGCTTCCTTCGTTTCCTTCTTCGCAGCCGCCTTTGCGCCCTTCGCGGGTTTCTCCGCGCGCGGCGCAAACTCGAAGCCGACCTTTCCGTCGTCCTTCAACACGAGGAACGCCTTGAACGTGCGGCCCGTGCGAGCGCTGACGAATCCCGGGATGAGGCCGGTCTTTCCATCTGCGAGCAGTTTCGCCACCTCGCTGCGCGGCACTGCGCGCTTGAGGATCGTTTTGCCCATGCGGAAGGTGCACTTCTTCGCGGGCACGACCTGGTCGCAAATGTAGGCGTTCTCCGCTTCGAAGACCTGTCCTTCGGAGCAGACGCGGCATTTGCCGACCGGATCAGGATTCACCCACACCGGTGGCGTGTTGTCCTCGGCTTCGTTCTTCTCGAAGTCGAACGTGGCCT
This sequence comes from uncultured Prosthecobacter sp., assembly GCA_966125105.1. Taxonomy (GTDB): domain Bacteria; phylum Verrucomicrobiota; class Verrucomicrobiia; order Chthoniobacterales; family Chthoniobacteraceae; genus SXWH01. The sequence continues at coordinate 4,562 of CBHXZU010000412.1, read as the reverse complement.
TCCACTCTTCGCGATCGAGCTTTACCTTCGCGGCGAACGGGCGACCGAATTTGTTTCGGAAGCCTTCCAGCGGGCCGACCTCGCCCTGGGTGACGAGCTTCGCGACTTCATCGCGCTCGAGTTCGCGGCTGGCGATCGTTTTCCAAATCGTGAATCCGCACGTCGGATTGCCGCACTTGTAGCTGCGGAAAGTTTCGATGAGTTCCGGGTGCTGGCACTTCGGGCAGGGGACGTCGAGCGGCTTGAAGTCGCCCTTGATCTCGTTGCCCTGGTGGCCCTTCACCTTCGCGACGATGTCCGACGTGAGCTGCCGGATCTCCTGCATGAACGCGTCGCGGGAAAGACGTCCGCGTTCCATCTGGCGAAGCTTGAACTCCCAATCGCCCGTCAGCGCCGGCTGAGTGAGCGCGTCGGCGTGCAAGTTGCGCAGGAGCGTGATGAGGCTCAGTCCCTTTTGCGTCACGACGAGCTCGCGTCCGTCGCGCACGAGGTAGCCTTCCAAAAGAAGACCTTCGATGACCTGCGCGCGCGTCGCCGGTGTGCCGAGACCGCGCTCGGCCATGGCTTCGCGGAGTTCTTCGTCGTCCACAAGTTTGCCCGCGCCTTCCATGGCGGAAAGCAGCGTCGCTTCGTTGTAGCGGGCCGGCGGCTTGGTGATGTTCTCGGCGAGTTCCACCTTCAACGTCTGCGCCTGCTCGTCCTTCTCCACGGGCGCGACGGCCTTTTCGCTATCAGCCCCTTCCGCCTCGCGGCCGTACACGGCGAGCCAGCCTGGATCGATGATGATGCGCCCGGTCGTCTTGAATGCCTCGCCTTCCACGCGGGTGATGCGCGTCGTGTCCTCAAACTGCGCCGCCGGATAGAAGACTGCGATGAAACGCTTCGCAACGAGCTCGTAGATCCGCTGCTCCTTGTCATCGAGTCCCTTCGGCTCGGTGCCGGTCGGGACGATCGCAAAGTGATCGCTCACCTTCGCGTTATTAAAGATGCGGCGATTCGGCTTCACCCAGCCCTGCTGCAGGGCCTTGCCGGCGTGCCTTGCGAGATTCGGATCGGAAAAGCCGCCCATTACCTGCTTCGCCGTGGCGACGTGATCTTCCGGCAGGTAGCGCGAATCGGTTCGCGGGTAGGTGAGCACCTTGTGCTTCTCGTAAAGCGCCTGCGCAATCTGCAGCGTCATGCGCGCCGGGAAACCAAAGCGTCCGTTCGCGTCGCGTTGCAGTGAGGTGAGATCGTAAAGCAGCGGCGAAGCCTGCGAGGCGGGCTTCTTCTCTTCCTGGATGATGCCCGGCTTGCCCGTGCATTTCGCGATCAGCGCTTCCGCTTCCGCCTGGGTCCATAGGCGCTCGGCCTTCGCCTGCTCGTCGCCATTCTTCTTCGCGTCGAACTTCTCGTCGAACCAGCGACCGCGATACTGCCCGCTCTTCACGCCGAAGTCGGCGAACACTTCGAAATACGCGCGCGGCACAAAGGCGCGGATCTTCTCCTCGCGCTCGGCAAGAATCGCGAGGGTGGGGGTCTGCACGCGTCCCGCCGTGGTCTTTAAAAAGCCGCCGCCACGGGAGTTGAACGCCGTCAGCGCCCGCGTCGAATTGATGCCGACCAGCCAGTCCGCCTCACTCCGCGACACCGCCGAATCCGCCAACGGGCGCAAGTCAGCGTCGCTGCGAAGCGTGCTGAAAGCCGTGCGGATCGATTCGGGCGTCATGCTCTGCAGCCACAGCCGCTCGATCGGTTGTTTCGCGTTGGTGAAGCGGATGATGTTCCGGAAGATCAGCTCTCCCTCACGGCCGGCGTCGCACGCATTAATAATATGGCCGACGTCCTTGCGCTTGATGAGCTTCTTGAGCACCGCGAGCCGATTCGCGTTTTTGTCGATCGGCTGGAGCGCAAACTCGGGCGGCATATGCGGCAACTTTTCGAGCGACCATTTGCCTTTCTTGATTTCATGCTCTTCCGGGACAGTCAGCTCCAGAAGGTGGCCGACCGCGCTGGACACGACGTAACGATCGTCTTCGTAGAACTCTGCACCGCGCCCCGGCTTCATGCCGAGTGCGCGGGCCAGGTCCTGCGCGACGCTCGGCTTTTCCGCAATAACGAGGGTTTTCATAGTCCTTTTGGATGGGCGGGGCGTGGGGAGTTAGGCGGGACGGACGACGGGCGCAACGGAAAACTACAATGTGAAGACATGGCTGTGCCGCTCCTCATGCGTGTCTCTTCATGAAAGTTCGCTGGGCGGAGCGGCGTGGCCGTGCGCTGAAATGCTTTACCCGCCTTACCTATTTTCGGCACGCCCTGTCCGAGTGATCCAATGCGCTCTTGTTCGTTCACCAGCAGAAGCTTGCGGCGAATGGCGAACGCATCATTTCTCAGATAACGAGATTCTCGCGATCAATCGAACATGACTTTCGACCGAGTTGTACAAGGCTTTCGGGGCGGCGTGCATGACTTTCGGATTAAAAAACATGACTTTCGCCTGTCTGTACAGGACTTCCGCCAGCCAAAACATCCCTTTCGCTGCGGCTGTACATGACTTTCGGGCGGGTTGCACATGACTTTCGGTCCTCTGTACAGGACCTCCGATGCGCCCGACATGACTTTCGGAGCGTGAAACGTGGGTTGCGGCCGCGGTAATGAGTGTCGCTCGCCCCCCGGCATACGCAGTGAATCGTCCAACGCTGCTCTCGAGAGGAATGGTCTAATGTCCCCCGCGGTTTGAGTGGATCGGAATCGGACGGACCGCGCTGCCGCGGGCGAGGACTTGCCATCCCGGCGCTGTTTGCTTTTCTCGCCCGTCTCATGGCGAAGAAACCGGTAGTGTTGATCATCCGCGACGGCTGGGGCGTTAATCCTGGAGGTCGGGCGCAAGCGGAGCAAAACGGGGACGCGACGCTGCTCGCGAAAACGCCGTTTCACGATCACCTCTACGCGAAGTATCCGCAAAGCCGTCTTTCCGCGAGCGGGATGGATGTCGGCCTGCCCGACGGCCAGATGGGCAACAGCGAAGTCGGTCACCTCAATCTTGGCGCTGGCCGTATCGTATACCAGGACCTCACCCGTATCAATAAGGCGATCAAGGATGGTGAGTTCGCCACTAACCCGGTTTTGGTCGACGCCTTCGCCAAGGCCAAAGGCAGCCGCCTCCACCTGATCGGGCTCGTCTCCGACGGCGGCGTGCATTCGCACCAGGAACACCTCATCGCCCTCTGCCAGGCCGCGAAGGCTGCGGGGGTGAAAGACATCATGATCCACGCGATCACCGACGGCCGCGACACTTCGCCCACCAGCGGCGCTGGCTACCTCGCGCAGGTGGAGAAGGGGATCGCAGGCACCGGTGCCGAGATCGCCACGGTGATCGGGCGCTACTACGCGATGGATCGCGACAAGCGTTGGGAGCGCAACAAGCTTGCGTGGGATGCGATCGTTTTCGGCCGCGGACCCGCCAGCGATGCAAAACCAAGCGATGCCGTAAAAGCCGCCTATCCCGCGGACCCGCGGGGCGACGAGTTCCTGCAGCCGATCATTTTCTCCCACCGCAACGAGCAACGTGTCCGCGACGGCGATGTCTTTCTCTGGTTCAACTTCCGCAGCGACCGCGCGCGCCAATTGAGCGACGCCTTCCTGCTTCCGGACTTCAGCGGTTTCGATCGGGAAGTCGTGCCGAAGGTGAATTACGTCACCTTCACCAGCTACGATAAGACCTACACGTGCCCGGTCGTATTCCACGCGCAGTCGCTGAACAACCTGCTGGGGCAAGTGGTGAGCGCTGCTGGGCTGAAACAACTGCGCTCGGCGGAAACGGAGAAGTACCCGCACGTCACGTTTTTCTTCAACGGCGGCATCGAGGCCCCGAACCCCGGGGAGGACCGTTACCTCGCGATCAGCCCGAAGGAAGTCCCCACGTACGACCACAAGCCGCAGATGAGCGGACCGGACGTCGCTTTCGAAGTCTACCGCCGACTCGAGCACTACGACCTCGTGATCGTAAACTTCGCGAATCCCGACATGGTCGGCCACACCGGTGTTGTGCAAGCGGGCATTCACGCCGTGGAAACGATCGATCTCGGCGTGCGCCTCCTCGTCGAGCGCACATTGGAACTCGGCGGCAAGCTCCTCATCACCGCCGACCACGGCAATTGCGAGCTCATGCGCAACCCCGACGGCAGCCCGCACACCGCCCACACGACGAATCTTGTGCACTGCCTCTACGTCGCCAACGACACCACCGGCGTGCAGCTCGAAAACGGCATCCTCGCCGATGTCGCCCCGACGCTGCTGGCGATGCTGGGCCTCACGCAGCCCGCGGAGATGACTGGCCGGAGTCTGCTCAGGAACGTGTAGAGCGGGCAACGGGCTCGGCGCTGCGGCAATCGAAGGGCAATCGAAGGGCAGCCCGGCGATCCCGGAGGGATCACAGCCTGTAGCCGGTGTGTCGCGTGAGGAAGGAGCGCGACCACCGGATCGGAGGTCAGCGGGTGCTTCCCGGAGGGAAGCCAGCATTATTTCAAACTGAGCACCCGTCCGAGTCGCGGGTCGTGCGGTCGTGTGACCTCACCGACCCG
>CBHXZU010000411.1:0-5978 GCA_966125105.1 uncultured Prosthecobacter sp. | reverse complement strand
CATCCCGGCTATTCCTCCGCGCCCTATGTTTTGGACCGAAGAAGTTGCGGCGCGCGCTGGCGCGGGGCTGCAGATCGTCAATGACTCGAAGACTCCGAGCGGTCGTGTGCATGTCGGCGCCTTGCGCGGCGTGCTGATTCACGACGCCATTTATCGCACGCTACGGGAGAAGGGCATCGAGGCGAAATACCTCTTCGGCGTGGATGATTACGACCCGGTGGATGAGATCCCGAAGGGTGAGGACGCCCACTTTGGCCAATATATCGGCCGTCCGCTCTGCAACACGCCCGCGCCCGGTGGAGCGCCGGGCGACATGGCGGAGTATTACATGGGCGAGTTTTGGAAGGTGTTCGAGGATCTCGGCGTGACGGTGGAGCGCTATCGCATGCGCGACATTTACCGTCGCGGGGACTTCAACAAGGAGATCGATACGATCCTGCGCAATGCAGACAAGGTGCGGACGGTTTATAAGGAAGTCAGCAACAGCATTCGCCCGGATCACTGGTATCCGTTCCAAGTAATTTGCGAATCGTGCGGGCGCATCGCGACGACGGAGGTGCATGATTATAATGGCACCGAGGTGAGCTATCGCTGCCTGACTTCCAAGGTGGTGAACACCAAGGAGAACCTCGGGCGCGGGTGCGGACATGAGGGGAAGATTTCGCCGTTTGACGGACGCGGGAAGCTGCCGTGGAAGCTCGAGTGGGTGGCGAAGTGGGTGCAGTTCCCGGTGACGATCGAGGGCGCGGGCAAGGACCACTCCACGAAGGGCGGCTCGCGCGATGTGAGCGAGGCTTGCTTGCGAGCGATTTACGGCAAGGAGCCGCCATTGCGCGTGCCTTATGAGTTCTTCCTCGTGGGCGGACGCAAGATGTCGTCGTCGAAGGGTGTGGGCGCGAGCGCGCGGGCGATGGCGGATTTGCTGCCGCCGGAAGTGCTGCGCTTCCTCATGATGCGCACGAAGCCGAACTCGCCGGTCAATTTCGACACGCAAGAGGAAGGCATCGTGAAGCTCTTCAACGAGTTCGATCGCGCGCACACGCGTTTTCACTCAGGCCAGGCGACGCCCGACGAGGCGACGAACTATCGTCTCGCGATTGGCGGCGACGTGCAGAACTACCGGCCGGCGAACTTCCAGCTCGTCTCGGCACTCGTGCAGCTGCCGCACCTCGACACGGTGAAGGAGATGGAGAAGCGACTGGGGCCGCCGCTTTCCGAAGCGGATCGCCGTCATCTCGATGCGCGGATTCGCGCGGCGAAGGAATGGGTGACCAACTTCGCCGGCGAAGACGAACTCACGAAGCTGCAGGAGAAGCTTCCCGCTCGCGCCGAGGAACTCACGCAGTCGCAGCGCGCCTTCCTGCGCAATCTCGCCGAAGCCCTGCCGGAGACACCGTGGGAAGACGACGCGTTGCAGACGAAGATCTTCGACGTGGCGCGCCTCACGCCGATCGAGCAACCGCTTGCATTCAAGTCGCTCTACCGCGTGCTCCTCGACAAGGCGGCGGGCCCCAAGGCGGGCAACCTCCTGGCGTTTCTTGACCGCGACTTCGTGATCAAGCGCTGCAAGGAGTTGGAATTCGACCAGGAGAAGTTCTGGCAGGAATCCGCCACGTCAGCAGATGCGCTAATTAAGTGGCAGAATGAGCAAGGTGAGAAAATTGTCGCACAATCGGAAGAGATTCTCACGAGCGGTCCTTGGGTTGCGAAAGAGATAACCTACACGCTGTCCGACGGTAAGCGAGTAAAGCGCCGCCTCCTAAGCGGTGGCACTCAAATTGCGTAGTATAAGAGAGGCGCGGCTCAATGGTTGGTGACGGTTATAACGGTTATTACCGTTGAACTGACCCTGTTGCCGTGCTTCCTACGCCAAGCCCAATGAGAGACATTCTAGTCCGCTCCCTCGCAGTCGCATTACCCGCCCTCGCGGTCCAGGCCGTCCATGCCGATGATGCACTGGACGCAGGCTTAATGCGCATGCCGACGGTATCGGAGAAGAATATCGCTTTCGTCTACGCTGGAGATATTTGGATCGTTCCTAAAGACGGCGGCACGGCCATGCGGCTGAGCTCGCCTCGCGGAGAAGAATCGTGGCCGCGCTTTTCGCCGGACGGACGCGAAATCGCGTTCAGCGGAAATTACGAAGGCAGCGACGACGTCTTCGTCATGCCGATCTCGGGCGGCGAGCCGCGCCGCGTGACGTATCACGGGAGCTCCGATCGACTCGTGGGTTGGTGGCCCGATGGGAAGTCGCTGATCTTCGCTTCACGTCGCGAGAGCTTTAGCGACCGCGTGGGACAATTCTTCAAGGTGAATGCGCAAGGCGGTCCGGCGGAGCGCCTGCCGATTCCCTACGGCGAGTACGGTTCGGTTTCGCCGGATGGGAAGACGTTCGCCTATGTGATGACCAACACGGACGGCGCTTCGTGGAAGCGGTACCGCGGCGGCATGGCGTCGGACGTCTGGCTCTTCAACCTCGAGACGGGCAACGCGGAAAACATCACGAATACGGATGCTTGCGAATCGCAGCCGATGTGGACGGGTGACGGGAAGCTGTACTTCCTCTCCGACAACAATCCGGCCAAGCGCTCCAACCTTTGGATTTACGATCCGTCAACGAAGCAGTCGCGGCAGGTGACGAAGTTCGCCGACTTCGACGTGCGTTACCCGTCCATCGGGCCGAAGGAGGTCGTGTTCGAGAATGGTGGCCGCTTGCACCTGCTGGATCTCGCGACGGAGCAAACCCGCACGGTCAAAGTGGATGTGATCACGGACAAGGCGACGCTGCGTCCGCGCCTCGAGAACGTGACGAACCGCATCGCCGGCGCAAGCATCTCGCCTTCGGGCAAGCGCGTGGTCTTCGAAGCACGCGGCGACATTTTCTCCGTGCCTGCGGAGCAAGGCATTACGCGCAACCTCACCGAGACGCCGGGGATTGCGGAGCGTTATCCCGCCTGGTCGCCCGATGGCAAATGGCTCGCGTATTTCTCCGATCGCAGCGGCGAGTATGAACTTACGATCCGTCCGGCAGACGGCAAAGGTGAAGAGCAACAACTGACAAATCTCGGCAGCGGATGGCGCTACCAGCCGCAGTGGTCGCCCGACAGCAAGAAGCTCGTCTTCATCGACAGCTCGATGGCGATCTGGCTGCACGACACGGAGACCAAGCAGACGACGAAGGTCGATCGACAGCTCTACTATTACCACGGCGACTTGCAGCGCTTTGCGGTGAGCTGGAGCAGTGACAGCCGGTGGATGACTTACGGTGGCGACACCGAAGGCCAGCTGCAGTCGATCGTCATCTACGACACCAAGGAAAGCAAGAAGCACCAGGTCACCAGCGCGTATTACGATGACGACCTGCCGGTCTTCGATCCCGCGGGGAACTACCTCTATTACCGCAGCAAGCGGAACTTCAACGCGCACTACAGCGACTTCGACAGCTCGTGGGCTTACGTAAACAGCCACGCGCTGATTTGCGTGCCGCTACGCGCGGACATGCCCTCCCCGCTCGCTCCACGCAACGACGAGGAGCCGGTGAAGAAGGACGAGGTGAAGAAGGAAGAGAAGAAGGCGCCGCAACCGACTTCGCGCGAACCGGAGAAGAAGCCGGAAGATTCCAAGCGCGGCGAGAACCCGGCGGAGGCCGCGATCAAGACGACCGAACCCAAGCCGCTCGAGGCGAAGAACGACGAGAAGAAGGCGGAGGAAAAGAAGCCCGTCGACGCGCCGAAGGGGAAGGAAGTCAAAATTGACTTTGACGGTTTCGAGAGCCGCGCCGTGATTCTGCCGGTTGGCAGCGGTCGCATCGATCAACTCGGCGCGCTGCCCGGCAAGGTGATCTTCCGCTGGCCGCCGCGCACGGGCTCGACGAATCGCGGCGCGCCTCTGAGCTACTGGGACATCGAGGCCCGCGCCGAGCGCGTGATGGTGGATGACGCCGGCAGCTATGAAGTTTCCGCCGATGGCCGCAAGATGCTCATCTCCCGCGGGGGATCGTGGAGCATCGGCAACGCCAGCGAGGGCGGAGGTCCGGGCAAGGCGCTGAATGTTTCGCTCGAACTCACGGTCGATCCGAAGGCCGAATGGAAGCAGATGTTCGACGACGCGTGGCGGATTGAGCGCGACTTCTTCTACGATCCCTACCTGCACATGGTGTCGTGGCAGGAGATGCGCGAGCGCTACGCGGAGATGCTGAATAATTGCGCGACGCGGCACGACGTGAATTACGTGCTCGGCGAATTGCTCGGGGAGCTGAACAGCTCGCACGCCTACCGCAGCGGTGGCGACCTCGAGCAGGGCGCGACCCGCAGCGTGGGTTACCTCGGTTGCGACTTCAAGCTGAAGGACGGCGCATTCCAGATCGCGAAGATCGTCGACGTGGCGCCATGGGACACGGGCATTCGCTCACCGCTCCGCGCGCCGGGCGTGACGATCAAGGAGGGCGAATGGCTCATGGCGGTGAACGGCCGCAAGCTCGACCCGACGCAGGAGCCGTATGCGGCTTTCCAGGGGCTCGCGGACAAGACGGTAATCCTTTCCGTGAATGACAAGCCGACGCTCGACGGCGCGCGCGAGGTCATCGTGCAGACGATCAGTTCGGAAGCGATGCTCCGCCACTACGCGTGGATCGAACAAAACCGGAAGCGCGTGGACGAAGCAACGAAGGGCCGCGTGGGATACATCTACGTGAAGAGCACGGCGCTCGAAGGGCAGACAGAGCTTTACCGCCAATGGCGCGCGCAGGCGCACAAGGAAGGTCTCGTAATCGACGAACGCTGGAATAGCGGCGGACAGATCCCGGATCGCTTCATCGAATTGCTCAATCGCCCGGTGACGAATTACTGGGGTGTGCGCGACGGCAAAGACTGGACGACCCCGTTCGTGCCGACGTCGCAGGCAAAAGTGATGCTGGCGAATCGCTGGAGCGGTTCGGGCGGCGACTGCTTCCCGTGGCTCTTCCAGCAGAAGAAGATGGGCCCCGTGGTCGGCACGCGCACGTGGGGCGGCCTGATCGGCATGACCGGCTGCCCTCCCCTCGTGGACGGCGGCAGCGTGACGGTTCCGACCTTCAGCATCTACGACACCAACGGCAAATGGATCATTGAAGGCCATGGCGTCGATCCCGACATTCCAGTGGTGGACGATCCGGCGCAGCTGGCGAAAGGGACTGATCCTCAGCTTGAGCGGGCCATCGCTGAGGTGAACGGCCAGCTCGAGAAGAATCCCGCGCCGCGGGCGCTGCGTCCGGCTTACCTGGATCGGGCGCGCTAAACAGCGTTCGAGAAGAGCGAGACCGATAGGTCCTATGCGTCCTATAGGACCCATGGGACCTATGCCTATGCACGCCAGCCGAGCGAATCTTCCCGCCGATTTAGCTCGCCGGGAATAAACTGCGCTGCAGAGGCTCTCACCCAAAGTGAACCCGGACGCATTCCAACAACTGGTCGATCGCCATTACGCGGCGCTTTACCGGTTTGGGCTCAGCCTCAGCCGGAATGCAGATGCGGCGGCGGATCTCGTTCAGCAGACGTTTTATCTTTGGGCAGAAAAGGGGCATCAGCTCCGCGATCTTTCCAAGGCGAAGAGCTGGCTGTTTACCACGCTTTACCGCGAATATCTCACGACCTACCGGCGCGGCGTGAAGTTTCCGCAGGTAGACCTGGAAGCAGCGGAACCGGAGTTGCCGGCGATCGCTTCCGATGTGCTCGATCAACTCGATGGGCCGGCGGTCATCGCAGCGCTGGCGCAAGTCGATGAAGTCTTCCGCGCGCCGCTCACGCTCTTTTACCTCGAAGAACTCAGTTACCGCGAAATCGCCGATGTCCTGGATGTCCCGATCGGCACAGTGATGTCGCGCCTTTCCCGCGGAAAGGAACAGCTGCGCAAACTGCTTCTCTCCGATTCCGCACAAACTCCGTCGAAAGTTGTCCCCTTCGACCAAACGAAAGGAGCCGCCCAATGAACCCCGATCCCCG
>CBHXZU010000410.1:0-5985 GCA_966125105.1 uncultured Prosthecobacter sp. | reverse complement strand
GATGCTCCTCCAATGCAAGATCGGCGGCGTGACGCGTCGTATCCGGGACGTGATGCGCCCGGCAGAACTCCTCAAACGCTTTTACAAACCTTTGTCGCTCTCCTGGCTGTCCAGTTAGGAAAAACTCCACGGAGAAGGGGTCAGTCGTGCTTGGGATTTATGCGTGGTGGATGAGCATGTTCTTGAAACCGGACGTTCCAAGGACCTGCATTGCTTCCGGGGATGGATCTTCAACCTGCAGGCTGCCGCCCCGGTTGTGCATCTGGCGCCAATACTGCAGCAGCGTTCGAAGACCGGCTGAGCAGAGAAACGTGACCCCGCTCATTTCCACCGTAATGGTCTTCGCTCCGTGCCCGATTGTCTGGAGCAGTTCGAGCTCCAGTTGATTCGCTCCCTCTCCGTCGCACCTGCCGGTAACGACGATTTCATGCGCATCCGCATGGTGGGTTCTTTGAATGATCATTGGATTACATGTGACGGGCGATTTAATGCGCTGATCACGGCCGTTTAACAATGCCAATATCTGTGATGTTATACGTAATTAGGCTTGAGCTAGTGATGATACTCCTCCACTATGAAACTTCGCTCTTCAGTTGATGATGGGTGGCCAGGAACGGCATCACGGAAGCGCTCTTCAATAGCTGAGGGTGCCGCTCAGGTAAGCGCGTGAACTGTCGATATCGAACCCTTCGAGATCACGCAAAGCCCAGCCGTAATCGAATCGAACAATGAAGCGCGTGCCAATGTGATAGCGGAGCCCGGCGCCGATGCCGGCCGGGTTTCGATTTCCGGGTTCACCGGGCAGACGATGCACGCTCGAAACTCCGCCGGCATCGAAAAAGACGAGGAACTTGAGTTCGTCTTCCGGCGCTTCAGGCCACAGGCGGCGCAACAGGAACGTCGGCGGCGAATAGATCTCCACACTTGCCAGCCAGCCTTTGTCGCCATTCGCAATGCTCTCCTCGTAACCGCGCACAGTCGTGCCTCCGCCGAGACTGAACTGCTCGCTCGCGAGGAGATTCGTGCTCGCGAGTTGTCCCGACGCTGTGGCGACCATCGTCAATTTCCACGGCAGCTTTTGCGATCGCTGCACCGTGAGCCTCCCGTAGACGTACTCCGCTTCGGCGAAGGCGCGCTCCTGCTCGAAGGCCGCGTCGTTGTTGTCCGAGGTGACACCGCCTGGACTGTAGTAAAGCGATGCCTGCAGGGAGGTGGCTCCGCCGGTGTCGTTCTGCCGGGCGAGGTAGCCGAGGCGGAATTGGAAGATGTCTGTGAAGGATTCGAAGATGTTCGTTCCTCCGAAGAGGATGTTGTTGTTCGATTGCTTGAACTCCACGCCAAGCGACAGCTCATGCTTCAGCCACGGCCGGCTCGGCAGCGGGATCGTGTACATCGCGCCGAGCTGCAGGCTCTCTGCGTCGAAGTCGACATCCTGATCCTCCGGCCTCGACCGCGCATAGCTGCCGTACAAATCGAGCACGTGGCGCCATGGCAGCGGAATCGTCCACGTCGCGGCCTGTGCCGTGAAGGTTTTCGGGTCCGGCGCCAGCGTGAGTTGGTAAGCGATGGTTTGATCGAGTCCGAACGCGTTTCCCCAAACGACGCCGCCCTGCAGCCGATGGTTGGCCGTGAGGTCCGTGCCCCAGTTGTCATAGGCGACATACGGCCGAATGGGAAAGCGGTCGCTGGTCTTTATGAGGATGTCCGTTTCACCCTCCGAAACTCCCTTCCGAAAAAGAATCTCCGAACGGCGAAACGGATTTCGATTGAGCCAGTTGAGATCATCGAGCAGGCGGTTCGCTTCAATGAAATCCCCTGCCCTCGCCCGGATCGCGCGGAGAATGCGGCTCTCGGAAAACCACTTTTGCTCCTCGGCCGTGATGCGTCCGACGCGACCTTCGATCACCAGGAATTGCACGACACCGTTGGTCACATTCTGCTCAGGCAACTGGGCGTCGACGACCGGACGATTGTTATCCCGGTAAAACCGGACGATTTCCGCGCTAATCTCCTGCAGTTTTCCGAATGTCGCAGGCTTTCCCAAGAACGGCGCCAGGCGCGCCTGCAGCTTTGGACTCGTGAGCAGTCCATCGCCTAGCGCGAGCACGGTGTTCACCTCTTTCCAGCCGGACGACTGGACCTTCTTCGAGTCACCGAGCAGGACGATTCCTTTGAGCTTATCGACTACGGGGGTGTCGTTTGAAAAGTCGACTTTGTCCGGAGCCGGCAGGGTCGCCGCGCCTTGCGCTTGCGGGAGCCGCTTCGGGGCGACGCGTTGAAAGTCCAGGGGCGAAGCCTGTCCAAAGACAATCCCAGGAATGAATATCGAAAGAGCCCATCCGTGGCGGACGATCTGGGAGTTCACCGGGTTGCGGCAGGTAAGAGGATCATTTCGATCTGAAGGTCAGTCGCATGCCGCAAGACTGCGGGCCCGCGTGAAAGGTCTTCAAAGCCGCTCCGTCCCGAGTCAGTCGCCTTGAAGATTTGCCCGGCGTCGACGTCGTAGTAGCGCGTCGAGCTCGATCTTGGCGCCCTTTGATCATCCTCGGCGATGGCTTCTTCAAGCGCGGCGTGCGGATTCTCCTCCAATTCCTTCTCGAGGTCGCCGGGTGCCTCGGCGATTGGCAGCAGCGGCCCTAAACCAGTCGCGTCGATCATCATCGCACCGCCCGGCTCGATGAGTTGCTCACCGAAAAACGGATTCAACGTGATGCGCTGGATGCCGAATCCGGTAATTTCCGTCGGCGCGTCATCCGCCTCCGTGTTTTGCACGGTGGTCTGGTTTGACTGCTGGATCGTGTCGAGGAGCTTGGTGAGCTCATCCAACGAGTAACCGGGCGGTCTCGGCGGCGTTACGGGCGGTGGAACAACCGTCGGCGGTGGTTGTGGAGGAGGTGGCGGTGGTGGCGGCGGCGCGAGCACAGCAAACTCACCGGGCGCATACGTCACGTTATAGTTCTCAGCATCGAAAGTCCCGCCACTCGCGGCAGCTGCAGGGATCGCGTAACTGCCGACAACGGCGTCACTGCGGGCGCCGAGACTGGAAAGCAAGACCGAGCCGATGGTCTCCCCATTCTGCAAACCGACCGCTTTGAACTCCGTTCCGGCAAATATGAACGAGATCCCCTGGCGCTTTGACTGATTGAGCGCCGTGATCACGAGTGATGCCGGAGTGACGTCCAGCGCGCCCTCGGCGAAACCAATCGCATAATTTGCCGGGTCGAATGTCCCGCCATGCGGATTCGCAATTGCAATTTGATACGGGCCGGCGGCTACACCCGCAGCCGGAATCGCACCCGGGCTTGTCAGATCGACTGCGCCAATCGTTTCGCCATTTTTCAATCCAGCTGCCGCGAACTCCGCGCCAGTGAATATCAGCGAACTGCCGTAAACTTTTTGCTGAGAAAGCGCAGTGAGCGTGAGGGGTGCTGGCGCGATCGCAAGCGAGCCCGGGACATAATTGATGGTGTAGTTTCCGAGACCGGAGCCCTGCGCGTTGGCGATTCCAATGCCGTAAGGCGATGCGGCGACTCCGGCGGCACCCCCTGCCCCGACGCTGCTCAAGGATACGCTCGAAATGCTGTCCCCATTGACCAAGCCGGCGCTCGTGAATTCCGTTCCGACCAAGGTGAGGAGATCGCCATAAACTTTTGTCTGATTCTTCGCCGTGATCGTGAGCGGCGCTGGTGTCACTGAGAGCAAGCCGGCCACGTAGCTGATCGTGTAGTTGGCGAGGCCGTTGCCGATGGCGTTGCTGATACTGATCGCATACGGCGAACCAGAAACGTTCGCAGTCTCCGCCGAGCCAGGACTGTTGAGGAAAACGCTGCTGATCGCATCACCGTTCAAAAGGCCCACACTCGTAAACTCCGTGCCGGAGAAGGAAAATGCGCTCCCGTATGTCTTCGACTGATCGATCGCGGTAACGGTCAAGGCGGTGGGCGTGACATTCAGCGCGCCAGGCACGTAGCTGACCGCGTAATTCGAGGCGGTAAATGTTCCGCCACGGGCATTGCCGATCGTGATTGTATAAGGGCTGCCCGCGACGGGCGCCGTTGCAGCGGCGCCCGCACTGAAGAGATCGACCAAGCCCACGGTTTCGCCGTTCTTCAGACCCGCACTCGTGAACTCCGTTCCGGTGAAGTTCAACGTGGCCCCGTAGACTTTCGATTGGTTCGAAGCCGTCAACGTGAGCGGAGCGGGTGTTACCGCAAAGCTGCCGGGCGCGTAGTTGATCGTGTAGTTGCCAAGCCCGGTGCCGACCGCGCTGCCGACGTTGATCACGTAGGGCGCGCCCAACACGCCCGCCGTTAACGACGTTGCGGAACTGGTGAGCGTCACCGAAGCGATCGAGTCCGAATTGCGCAGACCGACGCTCGTGAACTCAGTTCCGGCAAACGCAAACGCGTCGCCGTAGATCTTAGTTTGATTCGATGCCGTAATCGTTAGCGCGACCGTGGTGACCGCGAGCGCCGCGGACTCATACGTGATCGCGTAGTTTGAAGCATTGAACGTTCCGCCCCGCGCATTGCCGATCGTGATCGCATACGGGCTTCCCGCGACAGTGGCGGTCGGCCCAACTCCAATACTCGCGAGATCGACCATACCCACCGTCTCGCCATTCTTCAGCCCGATGGAACCAAACTCCGTCCCCGCAAAATTAAGCGCGTCTCCGTAAGCCTTCGTTTGATCGATGGCACTGAGCGTCAAAGGCGCAGGTGTCACCGAGAACGCGCCGGGCACATAACTGATCGCGTAATTCCCAATCCCAACCCCAGTCGCGTTCCCGACGCTGATTGTGTACGGAGATCCAGCTACCCCCGCGGTCGGAGCACCTCCCAAGCTCGAAAGTGAAACGCTGGCAACCGAGTCGCCAGGTTGAAGTCCAACGACGGTGAACTCCGTTCCCGCAAAGGTGAACGTCTTGCCGTAGACTTTGCTCTGATCGACCGCGGCAATGGTCAGCGCCGCCTGCGCCACAGAGAATGCCCCGGGAACATACGTGATCGTGTAATTGGCTGGATTAAACGTCCCGCCCCGCGCGTTTCCAATGGAGATCGGGTATGGGCTTCCGGCGATCGACGCGCCTGCTGCAGCGCCCGCGCTCGCAAGATCCACCACCCCCACGGTCTCTCCGTTCGTCAGTCCCGCAGGGCCGAATTCGGTCCCAGCGAACGTAAACACATTCCCGTAAACCTTGGACTGGTTGTTCGCTGTAAGCGTGAGCACTGCGGGAGTCACGGCTAGCGAACCTGACACGTAAGTAATCGCGTAATTCGCCGGATTGAATGTCCCGGCGCGCGCGTTGCTCGCAGTGATCGCGTAGGGGCTTCCAGGCACTGAGACCGTCGGAATCGACCCAACGCTCGAGAGGGTGACAAGCCCGACAAGCTCACCGTTCCTCAAGCCAGACACATCGAACTCGGTTCCAGCGAACGTTCGCGTATCACCGTAGACCTTCGTTTGATTGAGCGCGGTGATCGTCAGAGGCGCCGGCGAAACTGCGAGCGATCCCGGAACGTAGGTGATCGAATAGTTACCCAAACCCGAGCCGACGGCATTCGCGATCGCAATCGTAGACGGCGAGGCAGTTACACCCGCGGTTGCGGCAGTCCCAGCGCTGCTCAGACTCACGCTCGAAATGGAATCCACATTCAGCAGGCCCGAGCTCGCGAACTCCGTGCCTGCGAACACAACGCTGTCCCCGTAGAGCTTCGCCCGATCGGCTGCGGTAACGGTAAGGGTTGCGGGAGTTACCGTGAGGGCGGCGGGCGCGTAGCTGATGGCGTAATTCGATGGAGTAAATGACCCCGCGCGCGCATTGCCGATCGTGATCACGTAGGGGCTTCCCGCCACCGTGGCAGCGGGACTCGCGCCAGAGCTATTCAGATAGACCAAACCCACGATCTCGCCATACTTCAGCCCGGTGGCACTGAACTCAGTTCCCGCAAACGTGACCGTGCTTCCGTAAACATTGGAGCGATT
>CBHXZU010000409.1:0-5985 GCA_966125105.1 uncultured Prosthecobacter sp. | reverse complement strand
CGGGGAGTCAGCGGCGAGATCCAACGAGTGACGGACATATTCTAAATGGGTATACTGAAAACTTCGGACGCCGTTACACAAGGTCCCCAAAAAAGTTTATGGGCCCGGAATACACAGGAATCAGGGGTGTCCGGGCCGGCACGTTGCTACACGCAAACTGATTATTTTCTGCACCAAGCCGCAGATAACGGCAAATAATACGTGTAAGTAACAATTGACTAAAGCGCGACAGGCTCATACGAACGAATGACCGCCTGCTCCGCCCGTACTATGAAACTTCGTTTCGCTTCGGCCCTGGCCCTTGCCGTCTTCGGCACGCTCACTTCTCCGCTCTTTGCGCAGAAATCTCCCACCAAAGCCACGGTCGCTTCGGCCAAGGCTGCTGCCGGCTCCCAAGGCTGGTTCAATTGGCGCGGCCCCAACCAAGATGGCACTTCGCCCGAAACGGGTCTTCCCGACAAAGTCGATGCGAAGGCGCCGTTGTGGGTTGCGGATTTTCCGGGTCAGAGCGCCCCGGTGATCGCCAACGGAAAGCTCTATATTAACGGCTACCTCGGAGACGGTCCGGATCTGCAGGAGGGCACCGCCTGTTTCGATGCGGAGACGGGCAAGCTCTTGTGGAAGCACATGGAGAACGACTTCCTCAGCGATACCATCTACCTGCGCTACGCCACATCTTCTCCGACGATCGACCAGGAGACAGGGAACGTTTACGTGCAGGCCACGCACGGCCTCCTGAGCTGCTTCTCGCCCGATGGCAAATTGCTCTGGCAGCACTCGCTCATGGAGGAGTACGGGCGCTTGACCTTCCCGAATGCGCGCACGGCGACGCCGATGATTGATCGTGATCTCGTCATCACGCGTGGAATCACCGCGGGTTGGGGCGCGAACGGGCCGACGAGCGATCGTATTTTCGCCTTCGACAAAAAGAGTGGCGATCTCGTCTGGCTTTGCTCGCCGATCGAGCGTCCGCAGGACAACACCTTCTCGCCGCTTTATTTCTCCTCCCTCGACGGGCAGCGCGTGTTCTTTTCCGCGGCGGGTGATTCGACCGTGATCTGCGTCAATGCTCGCAACGGTGAGCCGATTTTCCGGTTTGCAGCTGCAGCGTCGGGAGCAAAGGGCGGGATCAATGCCGGAGTGTTGCGGTACAAGGACTCGCTGATCGTTGTGCACGAGTCGGAGAACGTGGACACGAGCGAAGTGGGCCGCACCGCCGCCTACAAGATTCCGACTGGCAGCAAACAGCCGACGCCGGGCAAGCCGCAAGTTTACACCCCGAAGGAACTCGAGCTGTGGCGCAATCCGCTTGGCACGCTGGCGAGTTCGCCCGTGCTCGTGGGTAATACTTATTACGAAGTGACCGGCACCGGTGAACTCGGCGCGGTAAACGCGGATAGTGGCGCGATACTCTGGCGCAAGAAGCTCGGACCGGAGCAACGGCAGAGCTCGCTCTTCTACGCGGATGGAAAACTCTACGTCGCCTTTTACATCGCGGGCGCGGATGCAAACGAAGCGTCCGGGGATGGCGGATCGGGTGAACTTTACATCTTCAAACCAGGCGAAAAAGAGCCCGAACTCCTGAGCCGAACGCGGCTCATTGGCCGATGCTTCGGTTCACCCGTCGGTTACAACGGCAAGCTCTACCTGCAGACCGACAAGAAGCTCTATGCCTTTGGCAAGAAGGGCGACAGCGCCGGCGCGAAGAAAGTGCTTTGGCACGAAAAAGATTGGCCCCAAGCGGAGAAGACCGCGACGAAGCTCCAGCTCATCCCGAACGAAGTTCTCCTGCGCCCGGGCGATTCGAAGCAGGTGAGCGTTCGCTCAGTGGATAAGAACGGATTTGTGGTGAACGAGAACGTCGATGTGAAGACGGTGAAGTTCGACGCTTTCGTTCCGCCGACCGCGCTGGTGAAAGCAAAGATGGGCGGCAAGTTTGATGACGCTGGGAAGCTGACGGCGGATGCCGCGCCAGTGCCGAGCGCCGGAGCTTACCAGGGCGTGCTGGCCTCCGATGAAAAGATCGCCGGCACCATGCGGGGCCGCGTCTTGCCGACGCTGCCGATGAAGTTCGACTTCGAGAACTTCGAGCTCAAGGAGACCACAGGTCCCGGTGTCGGCAAGGATCCCGTCCTGCCTGCTGCGGAACCCGGCAAGCCGGCGCCTTCGCCGGGCCCGACGAATTGGAACGTGATCGAACCGCCGACGCCGTTCGCCTATCCGCCGCTCGCCTGGAACGCCGCGCGCTTCCGCTTCGACGTGCGCGAAGCGCCCAAGGGCGGCAATGACGCCGCGACTGCGAACAAGGCGCTCTGCAAGACGATCGATAACAAAATCTTCCAGCGCGGCACGCTTTTCATCGGGCACCCCGATATGAAGGGCTACACGATCGAGGCGGACGTCTTGAGCGAGGGCAACAAGCGCAAGGGTTGCGACATCGGCCTGATCAACCAGCGCTACCTCGTGACGCTGAAATACAATGAGCAGAAGCTCGAGGTGAGCAGCAACCAGGAGCGGTTGCGGGAAGCAGTGCCCTTCACTGCAGAACGCAACGTTTGGTATCGTCTCAAGGTGCGCGTCGAGGTTGCAGCCGACGGTTCCGGCGTGATCCGCGCGAAGGCGTGGAAGAAGGCCGAGCAGGAGCCGGAAAAGTGGAATCTCGAATACACGCACAAGACCGCGCATCAGCACGGTTCGCCAGGGCTCTTCTGCCTCAGCCCGCAGGAGCAGCGCGCGTGGTACGACAACATCGAAGTCAAACCGAACTAACCCGGACAAACTCAGCAGCACGCACCTATGAAAATCACCACACGCACTCTTGCTGCCGCAGCGCTCGCGGGCATCGCATTCACCTCCGCCCTGCGCGCCGATGATTGGCCGGCTTGGGGCGGCAGCGATCCGGGTCGGAACATGTATTCGCCCGCGAAAGGCATTCCGGCGAAGTTCGAACCGGGCTCGTTCAAAAAGAACAGCGAGGAGATCGACATGGCCACCACGAAGAATGTGAAGTGGATCGCCAAGCTCGGCTCGCAGACCTACGGCAACGCGGTGGTCGCTTACGGCACGGTTTACATCGGCACGAACAACGCCGGCGCGCGGGATCCGCGGTTCAAGGACGACAAATCCGTGCTGCTCGCGCTCGATGAGCGGAACGGCGACCTGAAGTGGCAATTCACCGTGCCAAAGCTCGCAAGCGGCAAGGTGAATGACTGGGAATACCTCGGTTTCCTCAGCGCGCCTTTCGTCGACGGAAACAACCTCTTCGCCGTCACCAGCCGTTGCGAAGTCGTGGCCCTCGACGCAGCCGGCCAGACGAATGGCAACGATGGCGCATTCAAGGACGAGGGCAGTTACATGCCCGGCGCCGGAAAGCCGAAGGTCGATGTGACGCCCAAGGATGGAGACATCCTTTGGCGCTACGACATGATGGATGAGCTCGGCGTCTTCCCGCACAACGCGTCGAACAGCTCGCCGCTCGTGCTCAACGACCGAGTCTACGTTTGCACCAGCAATGGCCAGGACTGGTCGCACGTGAACATTCCTTCGCCGCAGTCGCCGAGCTTCATCGTGCTCGACAAAAAGACCGGCGAGATGATCGGCGAAGACAATGCCGGCATCGGGCCCCACATTTTCCACGGCCAGTGGACTTCGCCCAGCGCGGGCAAGGTCGATGGCAAGTGGCAGATCTTCTTCGGCGGCGGCGACGGACACCTCTACGCCTTCGATCCGGAGCCAGTGAAAAACGGCGACGACGTCACGTTCAAGATGCTCTGGAAGTACGATTGCGTGCCGGCCGAATACAAGACGAAGGACGGCAAGCCGATCAAATATCCCGCGCCGGAAGGCCCGAGCGAAATCATCGCCACGCCGGTTTACTACAAAGACAAGATTTTCGTTCCGATCGGCCAGGACCCGGAACACGGCGAAGGCGTGGGCCGTTTGCTGTGCATCAATCCGAAGGGACTGAGCGGCGATGCTTCGAAGTCGAAAGACGCCCTCGTCTGGGACTTCAAAGACATCAAGCGGAGCATCAGCACCGTCGCGATCGATCCCGCCACGGACCTCCTCTTCACGGGCGATTACAGCGGCTTTGTGTATTGCATCGATGCCAATACCGGGAAGCTGCAATGGCAGCACGACATGCAGGCGCACATCTGGGGCAGCCCCATGGTGGTCGACGGGAAAGTCTTCATCGGTGACGAAGACGGCGACCTCGTGTGCTTCGAGGCGAGCAAGACGAAGAAGATCCTCAATGAAGTGAACATGGGCGCGCCGATCCTCGCGACGCCGATCGTGGCCAACGGCACGCTCTTCGTGAACACCCAGACGCACCTCTACGCGATCGCCGAAGGCGCGAAGCCGGAAGAGAAGCAGAAGTAATTTCCAGCCATGGAAAAGTCCGCCGCCCGCATCACTGGCACGCAGTGGTTGATCCTGATCATCGCAGCGATTGGGTTCCTCTTCGATACCTATGAGCTGCTGATGACGCCGCTGGTCGCGGCGCCGGCGATTGCGGAGCTGCTCCACGTGCCGCTCAACAATCCGCTGGTCACCGATTGGGTCGGCCGCTTGCTGTGGATTGCGGCGGTGTGTGGCGGAGTGTTCGGGCTTCTCGGCGGATGGCTCGTGGACCGGTTCGGCCGGAAGCGAATCATGGCGCTGAGCATCTTTGTCTACTCGCTCTCGCCATTCTTCGCGGCTTACGCGACGTCGTTGGGCGCCTTTGTGTTTTTCCGCTGCACCACCTTCGTCGGTGTGTGCGTGGAGTTCGTGGCGGCGATCACGTGGCTCGCGGAGGTCTTCGAAGACAAGCGCCAGCGCGAGAAGTGGCTGGGTATCACCCAGGCATTCGCCTCTCTCGGCGGCGTGCTCGTCACGGTGATCAGCATCTGGATCTCTTCGCACGGGAAGGATCTGCCGCACATGGGTCTGCCCCTTGGCCTGGGTTCCACGGACCCGGGCTCGTGGCGCTATCTGCTCATGACCGGCCTGCTGCCGGCGATCCCGATCGCGCTCATGCTTCCCTTCGTTCCTGAATCGAAGGCGTGGCAGGAAAAACGCGCGGCCGGGGTGTTGAAGCGTCCGAGCTTCGGCGCGCTCTTCGCGCCGGAACTTCGCAAGGTCACGATCGTCACCGCGCTGCTCTCGGCCTGCGCCTACGGCATCGCGTTTGGGGCGCTGCAGGTCACGGTGGCCCGGGTGACGCCTGGTTTGCCGGAGCTGAAGACGCAAGCCGGACAGCTCGCGCCTTTGCGCAAGGAAGCTGAGGCGTTGAACACGAAGCTCAATGCGTTGCCGGAAAACGATCCGGCGCGGAAGGATCTCACGGCGCAGATCAAGGCGAACTTCGTCAAACAGAAGCCGATCAACGACGACGTGAAGGCGATGAGCGACAAGGTGCAGTTCCGCCAGGAAATGGGCGGCCTCACTGGGCGAATCATCCTCGCGATCCTGCTGATCATCGGGATGAGCCGCGTGGCGCTGCTGAAAGTTTTCCAGGTGCCGGCGCTGATCATTCTGCCGCTCACCTACTTCAAGTTCTACGAAGTGGGCGGAGAGACATTCCTGTGGGCCTATTTCGTTTGCGGCCTCGTGACCGTCGCGCAGTTCAGCTACTTCGGCGAATACCTGCCGAAGGTCTTCCCGCTTCACCTGCGCGGCACGGGCGGCAGTTTCGCGACCAATGTCGGCGGACGCATGATCGGCACCAGCATGGCGACGCTCAACACGAGCTGGCTCGCGCCGTTGCTCGCAGGCGGTGTCGCTGCGGTAAAGCCGATGCATGTCGCGCTCGCCGCGGGCTACATTGCGACGGCGATGGCGGTCATCGCCTTCCTCGCCGGCTTCCTCCTGCCGGAGCCAAAAGAGCAGCCGGAGTCTAAATAAGCTCGGCACACCTGCGCATCCGATATTCACCACCCTTTCACACCTCTCATCGCGTCATGACACAACTCACACCCGAACAAGCGCAGCAGCAGCTCGACA
>CBHXZU010000408.1:0-5998 GCA_966125105.1 uncultured Prosthecobacter sp. | reverse complement strand
TGACTGGCAAGCCAGGCCGAGGCGACTGCGGAGACAACACGTGTCCTGCGTTTCATTCGGGTTTCGTCACGGGGAAGGCCACATTCCAAATGCCTGCGCCGCGGCACACATCGAGCACTCGCGCGACGTACTTGTAAGGCACGTTTTCATCTCCCCGGAGGATGATCGCGTAGTCTTTGTTGATCTTAGAAAGCGCCGCCATCTTCTCGAAGAGCTCGTCGTAGTTGATCGGCTTCGTATTCATCACCAACGAGCCGTCAGCCTTTAGATTCAGGACGGTTTGGTTGACGTCCAAGGTCGCCTCGCCGCCGTTCTCCGCGGTGGGCACTTTCACATCGAGTTCCATCTCCTTGCGGGCGAAATTCCAGGTGAGGATGAAAAAGCAAAGGAGGACGAGCAACACGTCCACCATGGGGGCGATCTGGAAACCCAGCGGGGTCGGTAGTTCGCGACGACGAAACTTCATGGGACGGTGGTTCTTCCTAGAACTCTTCGTCTACGGCAGCGCGGGAGGGCTCACGCTTTTTAAAGTTTAGGGCCATGAGCCCGATAATGTGCGCGCTCGCGACTTCGAGGTCGGAGATGAGTCGTTGCGCTTTGTTGCGGAAGAAGGCGTAAAACGCGAACGCGACGATGCCGATCACGAGGCCGCCGCCGGTGGCGACGAGTGCCTCAGAAACACCGGAGGCGAGTGCCCAGTCGCGGTTTTGCGAAACGTTTCCGGTGCCCAACGCGCCGAAGCTCTTGATGATGCCGTAAACGGTGCCGAAGAGGCCCACCATCGGCGAAAGGGTGCCGATGTCGGCCAGATACGTGACGCGATGCTGGAGCGAGGCGGCCTGCGACGAGCCTTCGGACTCGGCGACTTCCTTCACGACTTCGAAGCTGGCGCTGGGATTCTTCGTGGCGAAGTCGAGCGTGCGCTGGACGACGCGGGCGACGGCTTCGCTGTGCCGGCTCGAAATGGCGAGCAGGCCGAGGTAGTCGCGCTTTTTCAAAAGCACGTCGGCCGTATTCATATAATGCGGCGTAAGGATCGCCGACCGGCGCAAGGTGGCGAGGAACACGAGCGTGAGCATCACCGTGAGCACGCTCATGACGCCGAGCGGGATCATCGTCCAGCCGCCGCTTTCGATGAGCTTCAGCAGATTGGTCGCGGGTGTCTGCGACGGGTTGCTCGGCGGCACGTAAGCAGCGCCGGGCTTTGGCGCGGGCTTGGGCTGGGCTGGTTGGCCGGCACCGGCATCATTCAGCGTCGTGACCGCTTGTTCCCTGGTGGTCGCAGGCCGCGCAGCCTCTGCCGGACGGTTCTCCTGGGCCCACAGCGGACTGACGCCGAGCACCCATGCCAGCGACACAATTGCGAAAGATTTCATTGAGAGCGTTTGCGGACTGTAGCGGCAGGAAACGGTGATGCAACCCTGCTGCGGCAGGCTGTCAAGGGTGAGCCGGACACCCCGCCGAGAAGGTCTCAGAACCCTTTTTGTCCCTCATATTAGGATTTCCATGTTTCTACGGGACGCGTCCGTCACTTGCACTGGATTGGCGGCAGGCGATACAAGGGCGGCATCATGTCTTCGCCGTCACAGGTTCCGCCGATAGACTTGGAAAGCTATGTTCCGCGGGAGATTACGGTAGTTCGGCGATCGAGCGGGTGGCCGGGGTTTTTCCTTCATGAGCGCCGGGGATTCAAAGGGACGGCGACGTATCCGAATGGGATCCGGCAGCACGTGCTGTATTATTTTGCGAAGGCGACACAGCAGGACGTGGTGCAGGAGGGGCGGGTGCGGAGGGTGCGGTATGAAGCTGGTGAGGCGCGGTTTACACCGGCCGGGACGTCGGTGCAGTTTCGGTGGCATCGACCAATTCGGGTTTTCATCCTGGCTTTTGAACCGTGGTACTTGGAGCGGATCGCGGCCGAATTGGGGGCAACGCTGTCGTTTTCGGCGGAGTTAAATGTGGGGAAGTTGGCCGCCGACCATCCGGCCCTGGAAATCACCCCGCAGCTTGCGGCCGAGATCGATGCGGGGCCGGGCGCGGTTTTCCTCGCAGATAGCCTGGCGCGGGCGATCGCGGTGCATCTTCTCCGGAATCTCCTGCGGCTTCCGGCGCCGAAGCCGCAGCAGATTGCTCCGCCGGCTGCGGTCCTCCGGGCGGTGGCGTTGATGCGGGCGCGGCTCGCCGAGAGCATTTCGCTCAATATGTTGGCGGAGGCGGCGGGGCTGAGCTCGTTTCATTTTGCCCGGCAGTTCAAGGCGGCGACGGGGCACCCGCCGCACGAATATCATATTCGCATGCGGGTGGATCGGGCACAGGAGCTCCTGCGCACCCGCGGGCGGGAATGGTCGCTGGCGGCAATTGCGGCGGAGTGTGGGTTTGTAGATCAGAGCCACTTCTCCCGGCACTTCAAACGGGTCGTGGGAGTGACGCCGGGGGAGTATTTGGCCTGAGGCGGCCTTGTAGAATGGGCCTCCGGAGAGCATTTCAGATTCGGCACTTCGCTCTTGCCTGCATCTGAACCTGCTTTCGGACGGCAGCTTTGCAGCGCCATTGGCATCGCATTGGGTTGGGCGTTTGGTGCGATGCCGAAGGCATCACAGCCGGTAGCCGGTGCGTCGCGCGAGGCACGAGCGCGACCACCGGAAAGCGTAGCAACGGATCGCTCCCCGAAGGGGTGCCAGCGGCGTTTTGGTCCCCTTGGCTCAAAAAGACGTTGGTCGCCGCGTCCAAGTTAATGATAGCGAGCAAACGTGCCCTCGACCCACACGTGCCTCCTGTTTCACCTGATCTTTGCGACGAAGAATCGTGAGCCGCTGATTACGCCGAAATGGCGCGACTCCTTTCACGAATATTTGGGAGGCGTCGCTCGCGGGTTGAATGCTCATCCACAAGGAACAGGTGGGGTGGCGAACCACGTCCATATGCTCGTCGGATTGAAAGCCACGCATTGTCTCGCCGACTTTATGCGCGAGTTGAAGAAGGCCTCCGGAGTGTGGGCGGCGGATGTTTCGCGATGCCCGGGGTTTCATTGGCAGGAGGGGTACGCGGCGTTCACGGTGAGCGCATCCGCAAGGGAGTCGGTGCAGGACTACATCGCGAAGCAGGAAGAGCATCATCGAACGAGGTCGTTCCGGGATGAATTGATCGAGTTTCTCACGCGGTCCGGCGTTCCATACGACGAACGGTATTTAGATTGATTGCTCGCGCTGGATCACCGCTGGCTCCCCCTTCGGGGAGCAACGCGCACACGTGTAATCCGGTGGTCACGCACGGGCCGCGCCGGGCCACCCGCGACCGGCAGGGTTGCCTCCGGCCTCGCCGGGGGAGATCGCATGGCCACTGTTGAAACAAGTTTTGTAAAGCAGGAGAATGAAGGCCCATTGAGCCACAATCTGTGCGCAAGCGCGTGCCAAGGTGACAGCAAGCGCGTGCAATGCGTATCCGCGGTTTGGGGCGAGAGTGGAGGCGATGTGGATTGTTCGTTTAGCGCTGCGGCGGCCGCTGACCTTTGTGGTCGCGGCCCTCGTGCTTTTGCTGCTGACGCCTTACGTTTTACTGAGGACGCCGACAGATATTTTTCCTTCGATCAATATCCCGGTCGTGTCGGTGATCTGGCAGTACGCCGGGTTGAGCTCGCAGGAGATCGAGCAGCGCATTCTCTACAATCACGAGCGATCGCTCTCGGCGACGGTGAACGACATCGAGCACGTGGAGTCCACGAGCTACAATGGCGTGGGTATTATCAAGGTATTCCTGCAGCCGGGCGCGAGCGTGGATGGCGCGGTGGCGCAGATCACGGCGGTGGCGCAGACGATCCTGCGGCAGATGCCACCGGGGCAGACGCCGCCGCTGATCATTCGTTACAACGCGTCGACGGTCCCGATTCTCCAATACAGCCTGACGAGTGAAAAACTGAGCGAGCAGGAGATTGCGGACCTCGCGCTGAACCAGGTGCGCGTGGGCATTGCAAACATCCCAGGCGCGCAGATTCCGTGGCCCTATGGCGGGCGTCAGCGCGCGGTGGTGGTGGATCTCGATCTCACGGAGCTGAAGGCGAAGAATCTGCGTCCGCAGGACGTGGTGGACGCGGTGAACGTGCAGAACCTGATCCTGCCGAGCGGCACGTCGAAGATCGGCGGGACGGAGTACAACATCGAGATCAACAGCAGCCCGAAAGTCCTGCAGGACCTGAACGACCTTCCGATCAAGACGATCAATGGCACGACGATCTACCTGCGTGACGTTGCCCAAGTGCGCGATGGATTCAATCCGCAGACGAACGTGGTGCGGCGCGATGGCGCTCGCGGCGCGCTCATCACCATCATGAAGAGCGGGAACGCCTCGACGCTCGACGTCGTGGCGAGGGTGAAGGAGCAGCTGCCTCGCGTGCTTTCGACGGTCACGTCGGATCTGCAGGTTCGCGAGTTTGCGGATCAATCGCTCTTCGTGCGGGCGGCGATCAGCGGCGTGTTGAAAGAAGGCATCATCGCGGCGGCGCTTACGGCGATCATGATCCTGCTCTTCATTGGCTCGTGGCGCAGCACGATCATCATCGCGCTTTCGATTCCGCTGAGCGTG
Source organism: uncultured Prosthecobacter sp. (assembly GCA_966125105.1). GTDB lineage: Bacteria > Verrucomicrobiota > Verrucomicrobiia > Chthoniobacterales > Chthoniobacteraceae > SXWH01. Next base: position 1,420 of record CBHXZU010000408.1, on the reverse strand, counting down.
CTGGTGTCGCTGGCGTGCCTGAGCGCGCTGGGGGAAACGATCAATCTCATGACGCTGGGCGGCCTTGCCCTCGCGGTGGGTATCCTCGTGGACGATGCGACGGTGGAGATCGAAAACGTGCATCGGCAGATGGCGATGGGCAAACCGCTGATCCGCGCGATTCTCGATGGCGCGCAGGAAATCGCGCTACCGGCGTTTGTCAGCACGATCTGTATTTGCATCGTTTTCGTGCCGATGTTTTTCCTCACGGGCGTGGCGCGCTTCCTTTTTGTGCCGCTCGCGGAGGCGGTGGTGTTTGCGATGCTCGCGAGCTACCTGCTTTCGCGCACGCTGATCCCGACGCTGGTGATGTGGTTCTACAAGAACGCGCCGTATCACAGCCACGAGAGCGCCGAGGCCGATGCGGATCTGCCGCCCCCGCAGGGCTGGACTGCGCCGTTCGTCTACGTGCAGCGCGCGTTCGAGCATGGCTTCACGAAGTTCCGCAATGGCTACCGCGCGTTGCTGGGCGCGGCGCTGCATCATCGGAAGGCTTTCGGCTTTGTCTTCCTCGGATTGTGCGTTGGGTCGCTCTCGCTCATCCCTCAACTCGGGCAGGACTTCTTCCCCGAGGTGGATGGCGGGCAGATCCGATTGCATCTCCGCGCGCGCAGCGGCACGCGCATCGAGGAAACCGTGCGGCTCGTGGAGCAGGTGGAGCAGACGATTCGCAAGACGATCCCTGCGCATGAACTCGGCGGCATTCTCGACAATGTCGGCATTCCGTTCTCCGGCATCGCGCTGAGCTACAGCAACAGCGGCGTGATCGGCACGGGTGATGCCGACATCCTGGTCTCGCTCAATCACGATCATCGCCCGACGAAGGAATATGTGCGCGAGTTGCGCTTGAAGCTCGCGAGCGAATACCCGGGCACGACGTTCTACTTCCTGCCCGCGGACATCGTGAGCCAAACGCTGAATCTCGGCCTGCCCGCGCCATTCGACATCCAGATTTACGGCCGCGACCAAGTGGCTTCGCGGGCGATTGCGGCGAAGCTGCAGGATAAGATCCGCAAGGTTCCCGGAGCTGTCGACATTCGCATTCAGCAGCCGGCGGATCAGCCGAAGCTCACGGTGAATGTGAACCGCGACAAGTCGCAGGAACTCGGGCTTTCCGAGCGCGACGTGGCGAACTCGGTGCTGCTCAGCTTGAGCGGCAGCGGACAGGTGCAGCCGACATATTGGCTGAACCCGAAACTGGGCATCCAATACACGATCAACGTCCGCGCGCCGGAGCACGTGATGGATTCCATCGGCGCGCTCGAGACGGTGCCGGTGAGCGGCGGACGGGTCGGCCAGGCGGACGGACAGCTGCTTACGAACGTAGCGTCGGTGGATCGCGGGCAAAGCCCCACGGTGATGTCGCACTACGACGTGCTGC
>CBHXZU010000407.1:0-6004 GCA_966125105.1 uncultured Prosthecobacter sp. | reverse complement strand
CGATGGGAAAGTTCTGATTGGGGGAAGTTTCATCGCCGTTGGCAGTGTTTTACGCGGCGGTATCGCCCGCTTGGAGACTGATGGAACTCTGGATACGACCTTCGATCCGGGAACTGCGTTCAATGGCGCAGTCCATTGCATCGCGCGGCAAAGCGACGGCAAGGTGTTCGCAGGAGGCGCATTCGGCAGTTTCAACGGCGTTTCTCGTAGTGGAATTGCGCGCCTAAATGGAGATGGCAGCCTTGACTCGACTTTCAAGCCTGGTGCCGGAACCGGCATCTCCGGAGCCCACGAAGTGTATTCCATCGCGATGCAGGGAGTGGAGAAGCCAATTATCGGCGGACGATTCACCCGATACAACTCCCTGGAGTATTGCCGTGTCGCGCGCCTTAACAGCGACGGCAGTTTGGACACGGGCTTCGATGCAAGTACTGGAGCAAATAGTAGCGTTTTCTGCTCGGCAGTGCACGCAGACGGAAAGGTGCTCATCGCTGGGAACTTTATCCGCTACAGCGGCGTGCCTCGGACGCGAATTGCGCGCCTAAATCGTGATGGAAGCCTCGATTTAAGTTTCGACCCAGGACTTGGCGCAAACGTCTTCGCCATCGAATCGTTGGCCGTCCAGCCAAATGGAAAAGTGCTCATCGGCGGGGCGTTCACGGAATTCAATGGGGTGGCGCGAAGCGGTATCGCGTGCCTCAACAGTGATGGTAGCTTGGATGATGGATTTGCTCCTGCATTCGGCGGGGATAAACGTGTGTGGGCGATCGCGCCTCAGCCTGACGGGAAAGTTCTAATTGGGGGAATATTTTACAATTTACCTGGAACCAATTCTCGCGGCCTCGCGCGGCTTAACAGTGATGGAAGCCTGGACGCGAGCTTCAACATGGGCTCGGGCCCAAATTCAGATGTCACCTCAATCGTAAATCTAGGCGACGGGAAGTTACTCATCGCAGGCGCTTTCACCAGTTACAACGGCACGCCACGGAAATGCATCGCAAGGCTCAATAGTGATGGCAGCCTGGACACGACATTCGATCCCGGTGCTGGAGCAGACGCGCGCATCTGGACTATGGCGATCCAAGGAGATGGAAAGATCCTCGTGGCAGGCAGTTTTTCCAACTTTGACCAGACTCCTTGCATGCGCGTGGCGCGACTTAGCGCGGATGGTGCTTTGGACACGACCTTTGAGGTAAAGATAGCGTTCAAAGGCACATTCGACGACGTCTATGCCCTCGCATTACAAAGCGATGGAAAAGTCCTCATCGGCGGTTTTTTTCTCCAGTCCGAGACGCCGCGCAAATGTCTCGCGCGTCTCAACAGCGATGGCAGCGTGGACACGACGTTCGATGCAGGCACTGGGGCATATTCCGGTGACATTCACACCGTAGCTCTGCAAGAGGATGGCAGAGCGATCGTCGGTGGGACGTTTGCTACCTACAATGGCTTGGGGCGGAGTTTTGTGGCGCGACTTTTTACCGGTCCGCCGTCGCGAAAACTAGGCACGGTAGATCTGACGCAGGTGATCTGGCGGCGAGAGGGGAGCGTGGCGAATCTCTCAAGCGTCCTCTTCGAATTGAGCAGCGACGGGGGCCTTTCCTGGTCGCCCCTCGGCGAGGGGACTCGCATCGGAAACAGTGGCAGTTGGCAACTTGGCGCGCTTGCGCTGCCAGCTTCGGGGCTCTTGCGCGCGCGAGGCACTGTCGGGAGTGATTTTGGAAACGGGAGCCTCGGCATCGTCGAGCAAGTTGAACCTATCAGTCTCGTCACGCCGGCTCCCACCCTCACGGCGCCCGCTAATGGTACCATGGCGTCATCAGCAGTGAACGTAGCCTTTACACTTCCGGAAGCAGCCTTGCCAGGCAGCTTGAAGCTGAACTTTGGCGATCGCGTGCTCACTGTTCACGAGTCCCAAGCCACAGCGGGGGCGCACAGTTTTGCTTTCAATCCGGCGCAACCCACGGCGAGCGCAGAAATTGTCAGCGGCGAGCCAATTGCTGATGGCAGCTATACGGTGACATTGAGCTACCGAGACTTGCTGGGACATGCGGAAGCCACAGCATCGGTGGCCGGCGTGATCCTGGACAACACGCCGCCATCGCTGAGCGTGCCTGCGGATATCTCGCTGGTCGCGACCGGCGCAAATGGGGCCGTCGTTGCATATCCTCCGGCTAGCGCAAATGACGCAGTTACTGCGAACCCGGCCATCACGTACTCGCGCGCCAGCGGAACCGAGTTCCCGCTGGGGGCCACGGTCGTGACTGTAACGGCGACTGACGGCGTCGGAAATGTCGTGACCAAGACATTCACAGTCACCGTTCAACCATCCGCAGACGCAAACCTCGCCAGTCTGGGCGTCCAGGGATTGGCGTTGGTGCCGGCATTCGATCCAGCCACGACTATGTACCGCTTAACGGTGGGCAACGCGACCGAGACTGCGACCCTGACTGCTCTTCCTTCCTTCTCAGCTGCCACGGTCGCTGTGGCGCCAAACGTGAATCTCACAGTGGGCGAGAACCACATCCCTGTCGTCGTCACCGCTCAAGATGGGAGCACGAAGGCTTACACCGTTGTGATCAAGCGGCTCCCGACGGACCTCGTAAAACCCGTCGTGAAGATTACCACTCCCTCGGCGCAGGTTGTGGAAGATCATTTCACCGCAAGCGGCTCAGTGAACGAATCGATTGGATTGGCAAATCTTACGGTCGCTCTTAATGGAGGCAGTCCGGTCCCAGTTCAGATTTCCATGGAAGCAGGCGAGGCGATTCCATGGGCCCTCGAGGGACTAGTTCCAGAGAATGGCAAGAATACGCTCGTCGTTACTGCCACCGATTATGCGGGGAACATTGGCACTGCGAGTAAGACCTTCAACTATACGAACTCGATCTTCGCAGGGATGGCGGGCGTGTATAATGCCATTCTGGTTCCGACGGGAACACCGAATGCGAAGGAGATCGGGCTCGTTACAGTTACGGTAACGAAAACGGGAACCTTCACGATGAAGGCGCAACTTCCCGGGATCACCGGGGCTGCGAAAGGCATCCTGCATAACGACGGGAGCGCGCACTTTCAGATCAATAGGACATTGGCTCCCGTAGTGCAGCTTGGGGCGGCCGGGGAAATGACATTCAACGTGCAGGCCGGCGTTGGATTGGCTGGAACGTTAGGCGCGGCGACTTTTGCGGGAAAGATTGCTTCGTTCACTGCTAAGAACCCCGTGCCGGCCGCACCGTATTTGAACCAACCCGCTGGGCCCTCCAAACCTCCGGCAAAAGGCGTGTACAATGTCGTTGTTCAACCGGTCAATCCGGCTGCGGGAATGCTGTCCGGCGATGGTTATGCCTCAGTGACGATCTCGAAGACTGGATCGGTCAAGGTGACTGGCTACCTGGCTGACGGATCACGACTCTCGGCAGCGACCAAACTACGCGCCGATGGCACCGCGCCGGTTTTTGGACAGCTTTACAGCAAGCGCGGCGGATTTGGCACAGACCTCGTGTTTGCTTCGCAGGACGACACCGACGTCCTCGGCGAGCACGCCACCTGGGTGCGTCCAGTGGGGAAACCCGGGGATCCCGTCTTTCCAGACGGATGGCCAGCGGGGCTCGATATCGACATTTACGGCACGCACTGGAACGGCATCGCTTCGATGAACTTTGGCCAGCCCGAATCGAATCTGATCGTGGGGAACGCTGTAGTAGCATTTGAGGAGGGGGCTCTTTCGACTTCAATCGAGTATGGGATTAACGTTCACCCGGTTACAGGAAAGGTGAACGTGGTTCCATCCGGCGGGACTGCATGCAAGCTGACCATCAACGCAGCTACGGGCGTCTTCTCGGGAACATTTACCCACACCGATGGAACGAAGCCGAAGTTTGCGGGAATGCTGATCAACAAGGGCGCGAATCAAGCGGGTCACGGTTATTTTCTAAGCGCTCCATCACCCGGCTCGTCCCGCCAGGGCGGCCGCGCGATTCTGGAGCCGCTTTCCGTTGCCGATGCGCTTGACCTGCGTTGATCGGGACGAACCGGAGGTTTCATCCTGGGCTATCTCATTCCGTTCCTTCGGAACTTTAATCCAGACACGCTCCAGCGAATCGAAAGCTCGGTATCCGGAAGCTTCTTTTGGCAGATGCTATAGCTAACCCAGAAACACCCCGGCTCGCCCGCTCGCTGGCAGTGTAGTCCCGGTCCATGGGCCGTTTGAAGCCGGCGACTCCAAGATCGGTAATCCTGCTCCACGCGCGGTGACGATGTTTGCTATTCCATCGCCATCAACGTCGGCCACTGTGAGGCGGAGGCCGGCGGCCGCTGCGCGATTGAACAGGGGCACATTTTCGATGAGCGCGCCGCGTATGTTGAAGAACTCGATTGCCGCCCGCGCGCCGTGCCCGCTTCCGATCGCGATCTGCGCCTCGGATTCCGCGGTCGCTGGGAGGATCGCGGTGAACGCCCCAATGCTAATCTGCTTCGCGAATGGCTTGATCACGGGCGAAAGCGGTGTGCCATCCGCCGCGAAACCGCGAGCGCGCGCGGGACCGCTCGCCCAAGAAGCGACGATGTCGTCATCGCCATCGGCGTCGAGGTCGCCCGTGGAGAGATTGAGTCCGGACTTCCGGGCGCCTGCAAAGGCGATGAACTGTCCTTCCACCGCGCCCGTAAGCGCGTCGCGCACTTGCACGATTGGCGACGCGCCCGACCCAAGCGCGGTGATGATTTCGACCATTCCGTCGCCATCCACATCACCTGCGGCCACGGAAATACCGCCGCGGAATCCGCGAGGCGCAGCGCTCCAGCTTGCGAGCAAGGTTCCGTCCAGCCCGCTGAATACTTTCACCGGCTGTGAGCCTTTTGCCGGAGCCGTGACGAGATCGTCGATTCCATCGCCGTCGAAATCTGCATGAGCCACGTGCACGCCTCCGCGAAACTTGGCTCCGTATGGAGTCACCGTCAAAACGCATTCATTTGGCGCGCCAGCGCGAACCAACGCGCCCGTCCCTTTCGCTCCATTTCCCGATCCGATCGCGAAGACTTCAGGCGCGATGATGACGCTCGCCAATGCCGCTTCAGACGTAACGTGATCGAGTTGATCGGTCACAGTAACCGATATCCGAGTAGCACCAGGCAAATCGAAATCGAACGAGAACACCGCATGCCCATTTGCGTCGGTCGAAATCGGCACCGAAATCGGGCCGGAGTTTTGAACATCCATTCCACCGGCATGGGAGCCGAAGGCAAATAGCTCGACGAGGAACTCATGGTTTACGGCGCCATCGAAGTCCGCGTGGACGATCAACTTTCCTCCCCGGTCGACGACCGTCCTCAGCACCATCGTGTTTTGCAGCCCATTCGGTCCGGTGTCGACGTCACCCGGATCATTCACAGTCGGCCCGTCGCCGCCGAGATCGATGGGCAAACCGGTGATCCCGTAGATCGCATTACGGCGAATCTCGATTTGTCCCGAAAGGACTTCGATTCCGTTCCCATGGCCATCGAAAATCAAGTTGCCATCCACGAGTCCGGTCGAGTTTGCCGATCCTTGCGAGAACCGAACTCCGGCTTCCGTGAAACCCGATAAGGAATTGTGGCTTACTACGCTATTTGTCGCGTGTCTAAGATCAACTGCTGGCCCCTCCGTATTTCCAATAATGTTCCCCGTTATACGGACTCCTTCTCCCCAAGCGTAGATCCCTCTTTGGCCAACGTTATCGATGTGATTGTTTGAGATGATGGCGCCTGGACCAGCCTCGTAAATCCCGCCCATGGGCGCGCCGGTGATCGTGTTTCCAGATATCACTGCGAAGTCTCCGCCGCCATCAAACGCGATTCCCCAGCGTCGGCTGTTCAAAATGACGTTGTCGATGAACCGGTGATTGCCGGCTGGCGACAATGTCATCACCCCAAGCGAGGAATCGAGAATCTCGTTTCGCATGACCTCCAGTCCAGCGCCCCATGTGTAGAGACCACTGCCAACAAGCCGGTTCACCCCGCCTCTCGATGGCTC
>CBHXZU010000406.1:0-6011 GCA_966125105.1 uncultured Prosthecobacter sp. | reverse complement strand
TTTCCTTCGGCGCATCCGCGAACTCCTGCCGAAACCGAAGCAGGATCGCATCCAAATCCCCTGTGAGCCGGCCGCATTCACGCATGAGGAAATGCCCCGCAGGAGTGAGCGAAACGTGTCGAGTGGTCCGTTCGAACAAGCCCACGCCGAGCCGTTGTTCGACGCCTTGAATCTGCCGTGTCACCGCGCTTTGTGTGAGCCCAGCGGCATTCGCTGCCGCAGTGAATGAACCGTGCGAAGCAACCAGTTGGACGAGATGAAGCTCGTAAAGGTCGAATGGGACGGTCGGCAGAAACTCATTCATTCTGCGCATCAATCTATGCGACCTATGAAGTTCTCGCAATCGACCTACTCGCTACCGTTGAGCTCCTATGGCCGATCCAAACAACAAGATCCCTTCGAATGTTCCGGGAGCCTACTATGTCGACCTCGACTGCATCGACTGCCACCTATGCAGAGAGACCGCGCCAACGGTATTCGGCAGAGATGAAGAGCTGGGATACAGCCGCGTTCAACGGCAGCCCGAAGACGAGCACGAGGTTGCGCTCGCTGACGATGCGCTAGCCGGTTGCCCTGTGGATGCGATTGGGAAGGATGTGACGAGCGTGGCTACGCCCGCAGCTTGATCATCAAATCGCCGGCTTCGACAGCTTCGCCCATGCCGGCGAGGACTTCGGCGACGGTGCCGTCGGCGGGGGCGAGGATGTTGGTCTGCATCTTCATCGCTTCGAGCGTGGCGAGCTTGTCGCCTTTCGCAACGGCCTTGCCGACCGTTGCGTGCATCGCGGTGATCATGCCTGGGATCGGCGCGCCGATCTGGAGCGGATCGCCGGCTGATGCCTTGGCGCGGGACTTCACTTCCTTGGCGATGCTCTTGTCGGTGACCGTGCTTTCGCGCGGCATGCCGTTGAGCTCGTAGCTGATCACGCGGCGGCCGTCTTTGTCCGGAGCGCCGACGTTGATGAGTTTGATGAAGAGGACTTTTCCTTCCTCGATGTTTACCTGCACTTCTTCGCCGGGACGCAGTCCGTAGAAGAATGCCGGGGTAGGCAGGCAGCTCACGTCGCTGTAGGCCGCCTGGAACTTCGCGAACTCGGCGAAGACCTGCGGATACATGAGGTGCGAGTAGAGATCGTCATCGCTCGGCTCGCGCTTCGTCTTCTCGGCGACGTCGACGCGCACGTCGCGCAGCTTCACGGCCTCCGGTTTGACGCGCTTCACCCTGGTGGCGCCGAGCACGGCTTTCACCACGTTCTTCGGCCAGCCGCCCATGGGTTCGCCAAGGCCGCCGCTGAGCATGTCGATGACGCTCTCGGGGAAGCTCACGCTGCCGGGTTCGAGGTTCACGACATCGGCGGGCTTGATGCCGCGGGTGAAGAGGAAGAGCGCCATATCGCCGACGACCTTCGAGCTCGGCGTAACCTTCACGATATCGCCGAAAAGATCGTTTACCTCGCGATAGCAGCGGGCGATTTCCGGCCAGCGCGAGCCGAGCCCCATGGCTGCGGCCTGTTCCTTGAGGTTCGTGTATTGACCGCCGGGCATTTCGTGGAGGTAAACCTCGGCGCTGCCGGTCTTCGGTGCAGTATCGAACGGCGTGTAGAAATTGCGGACGTGTTCCCAGTAATCGCTGAACTCATTCAGCGCTTCGAGATCGAGGCCGGTATCGCGCGGAGTGTTCTGCAGCGCGGCGACGATGCTGTTGAGGTTCGGCTGGCTGGTGCTGCCGCTCATGCTCGCGATTGCGAGGTCGACGACGTCTACGCCGGAATCACTCGCGCGCAGAATACTGCCCGCATTGATGCCGCTCGTGTCGTGCGTGTGGAAGTGAACGGGAATGCCGATCTCGTCCTTGAGCGCTTTCACCAAAGTGCCGGCGGCGTACGGGCGGCAGAGGCCAGCCATGTCTTTGATGCAGAGCACGTGCGCGCCCATCTTCTCGAGCTCCTTGGCGAGGCCGACGTAGTATTTGAGCGAATACTTCGAGCGCTTCGGATCGAGGATGTCGCCGGTGTAGCAGATGGCGCTTTCGCAGATCGCGTGCGTGGACTGCACGGCTTCCATCGCCGCCTTCATGTTGCTGAGATCGTTCAGCGAATCGAAGACGCGGAAGATATCCATGCCCGCCTCGGCGGAATGCTTCACGAAGCCCGCGACGACATTTGCCGGGTAGCTCGTGTAGCCGACGGCGTTCGCGCCGCGGAGGAGCATCTGGAAACAGATGTTTGGCACGGCCTGGCGCAGCTGGCGCAAGCGCTGCCACGGATCCTCGTTCAGGAAACGCATCGCGGTGTCGAAAGTCGCGCCGCCCCACATCTCGAGCGAGAAGAGCTCCGGGGTCCGTCGAGCCACAGCCGATGCAACCGCGAGCATGTCGTAGGTGCGGACACGCGTGGCCATCAGCGACTGGTGCGCGTCGCGGAAGGTCGTGTCGGTTACCAGCAGACGCTTCTGCTTGGTCGTCCACTCGGCGAACTTCTTCGGTCCGAGTTCCAGCAGGAGCTGGCGCGTGCCTTTTTGCGGCTCGGTGCGGCCGTCCCATTTCGGAGTCGGCGCCGGCGTGAGCGGGGCGGCGGGCTTGTAACCTTTCGCGTGCGGGTTGCCGTTGACGATCACGTTGCCGAGGAAGCTGAGCAGCTTCGTGGCGCGGTCGCGGCGTGGTTTGAAATCGAAGAGCGCCGGTGTCGTGTCGATCAGCGTCGTGGTCGCGGAGCCGCTGCGGAAAATCGGGTGCGCGATGACGTTTTCGAGGAACGGCGTATTCGTCTTCACGCCCCGGATGCGCATTTCGCGGAGCGAGCGGTCCATGCGATCGAGCGCGGTGTGGAAGGTCGGTCCGCTCGTCGTGATTTTCACCAGCAGCGAGTCGTAGAAGGGCGTGATGACCGCGCCCGCATCACCCATGCCGGCATCGAGCCGCACGCCATAACCGCCCGCGCTGCGATACGTGATGATCTTGCCGTAGCTCGGGGTAAACTTGTTCGCCGGGTCTTCCGTGGTGACGCGGCACTGCACGGCGTAGCCATTCCGCGGGATCTGATCCTGCGTTGGAATGCCGACTTCCTTGCTGTTCAAGGCGTGGCCCTGCGCGATGAGGATCTGCGAGCGGACAAGATCCACGCCGGTAATCTGCTCTGTCACGGTGTGCTCCACCTGGATGCGGGGATTCATCTCGATGAAGAACCAATCGTTCGTATCCAGATCGAGGAGAAACTCGACCGTGCCGGCATTGTCGTAGCCGATCTCCTTGGCGATGCGCGCGCTGGCGTCGCAAAGCTCGTGGCGCACCTTTTCATCGAGCCCGTAGCTCGGTGCGATTTCGACGACCTTTTGATGGCGGCGCTGCACGGAGCAGTCGCGCTCGTGGAGGTGGAGCGCGTTGCCGTGTTTGTCGCCGAGCACCTGCACTTCGATGTGCTTCGCGCGCGGGATGTATTTCTCGAGGAAGACGGCGCTGTTGCCGAAAGCGCGTCCGGCCTCGCCCTGCGCTTCGTCGAGGAGCGCATCGAGATCGCCGGCCTTTTGCACCACGCGCATGCCGCGTCCACCACCGCCGAAGGCCGCTTTAATAATGAGCGGGAAGCCGATCTCTGCGGCGATCTTCAGTGCCTCGCGGCGATCCGTTACGGGATCCTCGGTGCCGGGAAGCGTGGGAATCTTCAGCTTCTGCGTGAGCGCGCGGGCGGCAACTTTGTCGCCCATGAGCTCGAGCAGCTCCGCTTTCGGCCCAACGAACTCGATGCCGGCCGCGCGGCAGGCGCGAGCGAATTGCGCATTCTCGGAGAGAAAGCCGTAGCCGGGGTGGATCAGGTCCACGCCCTTCTCCTTCGCCAGCGCGACGATGCCGTCGATATCGAGGTAGGCGCCCACGGGGCCTTTGCCTTCGCCCACGCGATACGCTTCGTCCGCCTTGAAGCGGTGCATCGAAAAACGATCCTCTTCCGCGTAGATCGCCACGGTCCGGAGGCCGAGTTCGGTGGCCGCGCGCATGATCCGGATGGCAATCTCGGACCGGTTCGCGACCAGCAACTTCTTCGCTGGTTTGATCTCGACAGAGGCGGCGGCAGCTTTTGCAGGCATGGGAAAAGGGTGCGCTTTGTAGGGGACACTGCGATTCCCTGCTAGCGTTGATTTGCGGCGGCCTGCTGAGCGCGCCACGCCTGCTTCCATTCCTCCGGGAACGACGATTCCTCAATCCACTTCCGCGCCCGCTCGGTCAGGGTGGGAAAGTGCTCGGTATAGGCTTCCGTAACCCGGTCAAATGCCTGCCTTCGGCGAGCCGGATCACCGATCTGGGCCACGATGCCGAAATCCACTTCGGGTTCACGGGACCCACTCCCCATGCTGCGCCCTTGAAGCATGGCGTCGCGTTCGGCGCCCGGGGGCAGGTCGGCGAGTTCCGTTTGGCTCTGGCCGTAAGCCCGCCACGCGCTCAAACGAACTGTGCCCGTTGGAAGCGATTCGACCCACGCGCGGGCCTCCGCGGCGTCCCTCATTGAACTCGTGATGGTTGCGGCCGCGCGAACCTGTGCGCTCGGGCTTAGGTCAGGATAGAGTTCGCGTTGCTGACCTGGCTGCAGATACGGAAGCACTTGCTCCGAAAGGCGAACGCGATCTTCCGTAGGCAAAGCGCGGATCCATTGCAAGGTTGCCGAGGGATCGACCTTAAAGGCCTCTCTTAGGGGATTTACGTCCGTTCCTCCTCCATACGATCCTTGCCGGCCGAGGGAGTTGTGGTCGGTCCTCGACGTGTCGTAAATGCCGGTGTAGCGAGGCGCGAGAGAGATCTCGCGATCGTAGGCCCACTGAAGCGCGGCAACCGGATTCTTTCCTGCCCACGCGTGGATGACCTCTGGCGCGAGGGTGGCGATATCCCCGGGTTCCAACTGCTCGAGGAACCGAATGGCTTCCGCAGGATCCTTCGATGCGGTCCGGCGCAGAATCCCGGAAAGGATCTGTGGATCATCCAGTCCCAACTCTCGATAACGCTCGAAAGCCCCCGGAAGCTGCTTGCCGGGCCAATTCTCGAAGACGGCTCGAACGAGTCGCCCTCGATCAAATTCATCGCCAATCGCCTGCGCCGCGGTCAGCGCGGCCGCGGGATCCCTTAGCGCCCAAGCTTGGAGATTCACTTTCAGGCCGGCGAAACGTGCCGGACCAGGCGGGAAGTTCGCCAGCATTGCCTGCTTCCCGCTGAAATCGGGCTGATCCGTCGGAACGTTTAGTGCCGTGCTGAGCAGAAACGTTGAAAGCCCGCTTTGTGGATTCTGCCGCGCGAAGTCGATCGCCTCTTGCGGCAGCGCTCGAGCCCACACCGAGACGAGTTGCCCCACACCGTGTTCAAAGGTCATTCCGAGCGGTCCATCTTGCAGGATTCTGCGCAGCCGGGGACGGATCCATGCCGAAGCGGCGGCTGGGTCGCGCTTGAGCCACCAATCGAAAAGCGAGCTTGGGTGTTCCTCGGTTTTCTCCATCAAATCCATCAGGGCGGCCACTTGTGTGGAGTCCAATCGCTCCAGGTGCTTCGCGACTTCGGCGAAGTCGCGCATGGATGGCTGGCGGCCGAACCTGCGGACCGCGGCGCTGGTGGCGGCAAATGCGGCGGCTGTGCCCGGTTCGGCAGCGGAGGAGGCTGCAGCAGGGACCGCCGCTTGGCCGAGTGAGGACGGCGCCGGGTCCGTGCTGAATACAACGCCAAGCGCAAAGGCCACGGCAAACGCGCAGACTGGCAGGATAAATCGCCTCATTGCGGATCCTTGATGAGTCTTTCCTTCCACTGTGGGTCGACCCCTTTGAGGTTCTGCAGCCACTCGCGAGCGCGAGCAGGGTCGTCGCGGTTGAGGGTATAAAACGCACACTCCGCGGTTTTCTGGCGGAGCACCGGGTCCACCACCGTTTCGGCCCACTCGGCGGCGGCGTCCGGGCTATCCCAGCGGAGCTTTTGCACCAGCGCGTTGACGGCTTGGTCACGGCCCTTCCCCGCCGGCAATCCTTCCACCCAGCGACCGAGT
>CBHXZU010000405.1:0-6017 GCA_966125105.1 uncultured Prosthecobacter sp. | reverse complement strand
AGCAGTGCCGCGAGGCGGACTTTGGTGTGGATGGACATGGTGGGTATTTGAAAAACGCTGTGCGGAGAGTAGGCGTCGAATTATGGGGAGATTGAACATTTACGGCTCCGGAGTAAGGACGCTCAGCGGAACTCCCAGCCAGTCGGCTGCTGCTTTGCGAGTGCGGAAGGCGCGGACTTTGATCGGACCGCCAATCATCATGGCTTCGTAGGTCCGCGCCAAGCCGGTGCCGACTACCCAATCGCAGAAAATCGCCGATTTGACGCGCTCTTCGAGCGCATAGTGTTCCCGGCGCCGCGTCGCCAGTTCGAAGGTGTGGCCAATCCTCAGCCGAATTTCGGTCAAACCAGTGAGATCGGTATAGCGATTGAACGGGCCAATCGACGACTCCTCGCATTCAAGGAACTCGACCATTCGATCCGCCACGTCATCGTCGAACAATCCTTGGGGATGCCAGGTGAGCAGATTGAGCTCAGGATGAAAGGCGGTGTTTGCGATGCGTTCGATAGCGAGTGGCATGGCAGTCAGGAGAGTTTGGAAGGGGGGCCGACGTGTGTTGTGCGATTCGTTCGGCGTTCAAAGCAGGAGCAAAATGCGCATCATCCCGTCCACAGCGGACGCCTGCAGAGTTGCTGCCGATTCGGGAGAGCACCTGCCCAGCTTGGAAAAGGTCTGTGGGAAAATCCATCCTCAAAACAGGTTACCATTCAATGGTAACACCATCGCCATCTGAACCTTTGGCAGCTAGGAAACCGCCGACCAGCGCCATGCCTAAACCGCGTTACTCCCCCGCTAGGCGCTTCAGCAAATTGAAAGCGACGACTTGTTTGCCCTGCTCGAGTGCCTTGAGCGCTTTTCGAATACCAGCCTTGAGTTCTGCAGCATCCGCCGCGGGAACTGGCGGGGAAACCTTTGGCACCTTCGCCTCGCGCGCCTTCCTCTGAGCCGCTTTCGGAGTTTCTCGCTCCGGGCTCTTTAAGGATGTTGTTTTGGACGGCGAGTGATCTTCCTTTCGATCTTTGGCTTCGGACCCGTCGCCCGAATGGGGTGCAGGCATGATCAGCACGTTCGCTGGCAGTGGCACGGGCTTCGTTTTCGTCTTCTTCGGTTTCTTTGCCTTGATCGTTGGGGCGCGTTCCGATTTCGGCGGCTCTTTATCGCTGAGCAGATCATATTTTATTCCGACGACGTTCCTGCCTTCGAAACCACGGAGTGGCTTTGGGAAAACGAGGAATTGCCGACTGGGCCCCGGCTCGAAACCGACGACGCCACGATCCGCTTTGTTGCCGACTGAGTCCTGGAAAACGGTCATCACGCGCTTCGCCTTCACTTCCGCCTGCAGCTCACGGTCCTTCGCGGGATCCATGAGGAGGAGCTTGGGCTCCGGGTGCCCGCATTTCTTAACCACCTCGGAAAAGCGCGCCGTTTTCACCTTGTTAAATCGCAAATCGGCGCGGGGACGGCTTGACTGATGACGAAAGGCGCTCGCCAGTTGCGCGAAGGCGCAGCGAAGGTTACTTTCAAACGTGCGCTCGCCGAAACTCACCCCTGCCGATCACCAACGGCTCGAAGCGTTCCGCGGCAAACTGCAAGGCCTCCGCCGCTATTTCATCGGGTATCCCTGTAACCAGGACTTCGACTACTCTGAGTTGGAGCCGTTTCTCAACTATACGATCAACAACGTGGGCGACCCGTTTGGCGGCTCGAACATCCCGCTAAACACTCACGAGTTTGAGCGCGAAGTCCTCGCCGAGTTTGCGGAACTCACGCGCGCGCCGAAGGACGACTGGTGGGGCTACGTTACGGCGGGCGGCACGGAGGGAAACATGTATGGGCTCTACGTGGCGCGGGAACTCTTTCCTGATTCCATCTGCTACTTCAGCGAAGACACGCATTACTCCGTCGCGAAGGTGCTGCGGCTACAGCACACGCGGAACATCATGCTGAAGTCGCAGCCAAATGGCGAAATGGACTATGCGGATTTGCGCGAGACCTTGCGCATCCATCGCGATTGCCCGCCAATTATCTTCGCCAACATCGGCACGACGATGAAGGGCGCGATCGACAACCTCGCGATGATCCGCGGAATTCTCGAAGAGCTCGCGATCCCGAGCGCCTACATCCACGCGGACGCGGCGCTGAGCGGAATGATCCTGCCATTTGTGGATGATCCGCAGCCGTGGGACTTCGCGGACGGAGCGGACAGCATTTCGATTTCGGGGCACAAGATGCTCGGTTCTCCCCTGCCCTGCGGCGTGGCGCTGGCGCGGAAGCACCATGTCGACCGCATCGCCCGCAGCATCGAATACATCGGCGCGCTGGATACGACCATCGCTGGCTCCCGCAG
This sequence comes from uncultured Prosthecobacter sp., assembly GCA_966125105.1. Lineage (GTDB taxonomy): Bacteria > Verrucomicrobiota > Verrucomicrobiia > Chthoniobacterales > Chthoniobacteraceae > SXWH01. Next base: position 3,670 of record CBHXZU010000405.1, on the reverse strand, counting down.
CGCGGTGGCGCCGCTCTACCTTTGGTATCGCCTGCGGACGCTTGGGCGCGACGGTTGCCGCGCCATGGTACAACGCAGCCTGCAGCTCGCGGATTACGCGATTGCCGCCCTGGCAAAATATGGCGTGGAAGGCTGGCGCCATAAAAACTCGGTCACCGTGGTATTCCCGCGTCCGGCGGATGCCGTGATGAAAAAATGGATTTTGGCGCCGCGCAAAGGCATCGGCCACATGATCACGATGCCGCACATGAACGAAGGAATCATTGATGAATTTGCCGCGGACTACGCCGCCGCGGCGCAAGGAAAGCCGTTATGAAACAGCTCACTGTCCTGGTGCCGAATCAACCGGGCCAACTCGCGAAGATTTCTGAGGCGCTCGCCGCACACGACATCAATATCGAAGACTTCGACGTGGAGAGCCACGGTGCAGACGGGCTCATCTCTTTGACCGTGGACAAATACGATTCCGCCCTGCGCGCATTGCGTGATGCGGGATATCGCGCGGTGACGCAGAGCACTCTGCTGATCCGGCTCGAGGACAAGCCGGGCGCGCTGGCGGCCATCGCCGCGCGGCTGAAGGATGCCGGCATCGATTTGCGTTCCATGCACATTGTGCGCCGTTCGGAGAACGTGAGCATCGCGAGCCTGGTGGCGGATGATAACGCGAAAGCGGCGGAGATTTTGAAGGACGTGCTGATTAGTGCAACTTGAGGCGGGCGTCTCGCACACGAACCGCTCCGCGCCTGCGCCCCCTCCCAAGGCAGGCTGGGAAGCGTACCCTACATTGTTTGGCGCTTCGCTTGATGTGCTAGCCGAGTGGCGCGGCGCGCATCATTTCGACCACGTGTGCCGGCTTCATCCCCCGCTCGCGGAGCGCTCGGATGCTCAGCGCGTCGTCGCGTTTGGCGAGGCGGACCCCCGCAGCGTTCACCACCAATGGCGCGTGGTAGAACGTGGGCATCTTCCACTCGAGCGCGGCAAATAGGACGATCTGGCGAAACGTGCTCGCGATGAGATCGGCGCCTCGGACTACTTCGGTGATTTCCATCAGGGCGTCGTCGACAACGCAGGCGAGTTGGTAGCTCGGAAAGTCGTCTTTCCGCCAGATGAGGATGTCTCCAAAGTCTTCACCGCAGACGGCCGATTGCTCTCCCGCGCAGCCATCGGCGAAGGATACGCGTTCCCGCTGCGGCAGGCGGAAGCGCCAATTGATTCCAGCACGGGGGTGGTCCGATACGATCAGTCCGGCGGGGCGGCAGGTGCCGGGATAAATCGGCTCGTCGTCTCCCGCATGCGGCGCAGAGAGGGCTGCGGCGATTTCTTTGCGCGAGCAGTGGCACGGGTAGATCAGCCCGGTTGCGCGCAATCGATCGAAGACGGTCTCGTAGATGCTGCGCCGTTCACTTTGCGAATAGGGCGCACGCGGACCGCCAACATCCGGGCCTTCTTCCCATCGGAAGCCGAGCCAACGCAGGTCCTCCAGCGCTGCCCCGACAAACTCCGGGCGACAGCGCGCGCGGTCCAAGTCATCATTCCGCAGAATGAGCGTGCCTCCCGCCTCTCGCGCCCTTTCTCGCGCGATCCAAAAGGTCCGGGCGTGCCCGAGATGCAGGTAGCCGGTCGGCGAAGGCGCCAGTCTGCCCCGGTAATGCGTGCCGACGTTCATTTCACAAGGTATTCTGCGTCTTCCATTAATCCGTCGAGCCTGTCCAATTTTCGTTCACAAATCGCAACGGCACGCGCGATACTGTAAACATGAAAGAGACCCCAAGAAGCACCGAACCATCGAAGGTCGTCATCAGCGAAAAGGGTCATAAAGCCACAGTCCCCGCGGCGGCGCTGGCCCCATTGCAATTCCGGATCGGAAACATCCTGGTCCCAGTCGATTTTTCCGAATGCGCGCAAACTGCGGTGCGCTACGCGCTCGGGATGGCGGCGCAGTTTCAAGCCGAGGTCACGCTCGTCCATGTGGTGGAGCAGATCATCTACCCGGGCGACTGGATGTACCCGCCGCTCGCGATGAGCGATTTCGCCGCGGAGAAACGAGACCAGGTGCTGGAAAAGATGCAGTCCCTGGTAAGCCAGCCTGCCGGCAAGGTGAACTACATCGTGCGGGTTGGCCGCGCCTGGCAGGAGGTCACCGACCTGGCGAAAGAGACCAATGCGGATCTTCTCGTGCTTGCGACCCACGGGTATACCGGCCTGAAGCATGTGCTGCTGGGCAGCGTGGCCGAGAAGATCGTGCGGCATGCGCCGTGCCCGGTGCTTACGGTGAGGCCTGAGGAGCGGGATTTCCTGTAAAGGCTCGGGTAGGGTGCTCGCAACTTACTCATACAAGTATTCGGTAGTCCGAATCGGCGCCCTTCGCTCTCAGCTCCGTAGGAGCGAACTGTTTATAGCCCCAGCGGTTTTGAAAGCAGAGCTCCGTAGGAACGACGTGAGTTGTGGCGTCAGCATGTGATGGCCAGCGAAGCTGGCGCGACACGATTTCGCTCCTAACGGAGCTCACACACGTATTGGGCACGTAACTATAAACAAGCCGCTCCCACGGAGCTAAAGGCACGTTCACGCCGCCGTCGGTGCCTCCCGCCGCGAAGATTTCCGCGTTGCATCCAACTGAGAAAAGGATTCGCACCGGGCAAATCGTGGTCGCGATGTCCAGTGCGACCGCTCGTCCGAAGACTCCCTCTACCAGAATCCGTCAAAGCGGCGGATTTGTGGTAATTGCAAGGGGGTGGTGCGGAGTTCGGGGCCATATGTCCCATAAGACCTATAGTCATGATTCCACGCGTTCTCTTTTCTCGCTAAACATGCTGAATACGCGCACGATAGGGCTCGTCACAATTCGAGCCATGCACCACCTCCGCGCGCTCTTCGTTTTACTCATCCTCGCCTCGACCTCGTTCGCCGACACGCCACCACCACTGCGCAAACCGGACGCCAAGCGGATCCTGGAACTGATGGAGTGGAGGGAGGTCACGATCATCACCGTGCACCAGGGAGTAAACTCCAAAGGCACGGTTGCGCCCATCTACGGGACGGTGGTCGCGCTTGGCACACGCGATGGCCGGCACCAGCAGATCAACCAGACGCTCTACTACGACGACGAATACGGCTGGTTCTTCTACGAGCTCGGCGAAAAAAGCGCCCGGATCTGGACGAAGGAAGGTTACCGGGAAGTGAAGCCTTGGGCGACTTGGTAGATTCCACTTCTTCCCACCCATGAATTTCCGATCGCTTCGCGCCTGCCGCGGAATCGTGGCAGCTCTCGGTGCCAGCGCTTTCGTGCTCCAAGCTCAGATCGTCGCTCCGCCGACTGTGGATTCGCCAGCCCAAAAGCAGCCTACCGCGACCACGCCAGCCACAGCTCGAGAGACGCCGTCCAGCGCGCGTCCGGGCTCGGATTCTGATTCGGCGGAAACGGGCGCGCCCGATCCACGAACTTACATTAATGCCCCCCAAGTGCGGGTCGATTGCCTCATGATTTCCGCTCGGGAGGAGAATATCCTTTCGCGCCTCTCAAGACTTCGAGACCCAAACCAAGTCGCCAAGGCAGAACAAGAGTTGCTTGAATTGGTGGCACGCAAGGAGGCGCAGCTCGAAGGCTGGCCCGAAATCACGACGCATAGCCGTTGCCGGGCGGTTTCCGAGTCCATCGTCGAGCAGCGCT
>CBHXZU010000404.1:0-6023 GCA_966125105.1 uncultured Prosthecobacter sp. | reverse complement strand
TTCAAACAACCGGCGACACCCCGCATATTCCACGCAGAAACCCGCTTGACCTAGATTAGCAGCGTCATCAGCCTGCCGCCCTGCAATAAGGAATCGTTATGCCTAATCTAATCTTTCGCGTCGACGAAGGGGATGCCGTAATTGATCGCAGCACCATCATCCTGCGCAATGTAACTGGCTATGAGGTAGTCACTGAAACTGCGAACTCTCACAAGATTGGGGGTATGGGAAGTGGCGCCACACTCCTCATTAACGGCCATGGCGACACGACTACTCTCGGGCGCTTTACCGTCAAACAACTTGCCGAATACCTTGCCGGCAAAGGTCTCCCCTCACCGGTGAACATCGAGCTCATCGCGTGCGAAACCGGATTCGGGCGATCGCCCTTTGCCTTGGAGCTGAAGGTCGAACTCAGCCAAGCCCACAAAATCATGGCGAAGGTCACCGCACCCACGCGCTATGTGGCCGTCCTCGATAACGGCCAAAAAGCGGTGATGGACGCCACCTTCGCCGCCAATGGAGCGGTGACCAGTGTGACCCCGGTTGCGGCTGGCACGAACACGGTGCAAACGCCTTGGGGTGCCCGCAAAGTGAACGTCAAAACGGACTACGCGACCGCGTAACCAAGTCAGTCGACATCGCGCTCGCCGGCGGGTTCGGCCGGGATTCTCTTTCTACAGACGCTCCATGGAGGAGAGATGCATGTTTGGTCGCCCTCGGCCGGGCGCGTCGCCTGAAAGCAAAAAAGGCCGCCGGGTTTCCCCAGCGGCCTTTTGTGAGAGTCGTCTTCGCCTACTTGCTCGCGATGAACTTAAGCAGGTCGACGCAGCGGTTGCTGTAGCCCCACTCGTTGTCGTACCAACTCACGAGCTTGAAGAACCGGCTGTTCAGGCCGATGCCGCTCCCGGCGTCGAACACCGAGCTGTGCTGGTCGTGGATGAAGTCGCTGCTCACCACTTCGTCCGTGGTGTAGCCAAGAATTCCCTTCAGGTAGGTCTCGCTCGCCTTCTTCATCGCGGCGCAGATTTCCTCGTAGCTGGTGTCCTTCGCGGTCTTCACCGTGAGATCGACGACGGAGACGGTCGGCGTCGGAACCCGGAACGCCATGCCGGTGAGCTTGCCCTTCACTTCGGGGCAAACAAGCGCCACGGCCTTCGCCGCGCCCGTGCTGCTCGGGATGATGTTGATTGCCGCGCTGCGGCCACCCTTCCAGTCCTTCTTGCTCGGGCCGTCCACAGTCTTCTGCGTGGCAGTGTAGCTGTGCACCGTGGTCATGAGACCCTCCTCGATGCCAAAGCCTTCCTTCAGGAGAACGTGCACGACCGGGGCGAGGCAGTTCGTGGTGCAGCTCGCGTTCGAAATGATGTTGTGCTTCGTGGCTTCGTACTTCTCGTGGTTCACGCCCATCACGACAGTGATGTCTTCACCCTTCGCCGGAGCGCTGATGATGACCTTCTTCGCGCCAGCCTGCAGGTGGCCTTTCGCCTTCTCCGCGTCCGTGAAGAGGCCGGTGCTCTCGATCACGATGTCCACGCCGAGGTCTTTCCACGGAAGCGCCGTCGGGCCTTCCTTCACCGCCAGACACTTGATCTCCTGTCCGTCCACCACGAGCACGTCGTCCTCGGCGAGGTCGGGCTTGCTCTTCTTGCTGTAGACTTCCTCTTTTGCGCGGCCCTGCACCGAGTCGTACTTCACGAGGTAAGCGAGGTTGTCCGCAGGAACGAGGTCATTGACGGCCACGACCTGGATCTCTTTGCCGAGCAGGCCCTGGTCACAAATTGCGCGAAAGACAAGGCGGCCGATGCGCCCAAACCCATTGATACCGATTTTGATCATGTCGTGTTGCTTGTTGAAAAAGGAGCGACGGAGCAAACGGGAAGCGAGACCCCTCGTCAACTTATCTTGAAGAACGCCGCGACCTGCGAGATGCGCGGTGCATTTAAGATCGCTTTAGCTTCTGCGACAAAGCGGCGGCCATTGGGTCCGGCGTCCGTCGGGCGCAATGGATTCATCCGAGAACAGCCGGAAGGCGCAGGACGAATGGGATGAATGGGAATCGTAAGGGGCGCGGCGCGAAGGCGGCGCAACTTCGTTCCTTCGATTCACGGCCGCTCGCCTCGCGACACTTGCGGCAATGCTCGCCCGTCAGTTAGGTGCAGCAATGCTCGTCCTGCAGACTGTCGATGCTGTCCGCCGCTTCCGCCGCAACGCGAAAGGGAATGTAGTGCTCGTGCCGACGATGGGAGCGCTGCACGCGGGGCATGCGGACCTCATCAAGCGTGCCCGCCGCCTGGCTGGCAAAAGCGGCAAGGTCATCGTGAGCATCTTCGTAAACCCGACGCAATTCGGCCCAAAGGAAGATCTCTCCCGCTATCCGCGCCCTTTTGACGCCGACAAGAAGCTCTGCAAGCAACTCGGGACGGATGCCATCTTCCACCCCGCGCCCGCGGAAATGTATGCGGCAGACTACTCGACGTATGTCGACGAGCACGAAGTCTCGAAAGGCCTCTGCGGCGCTTCGCGCCCCGGCCATTTCCGCGGCGTCTGCACAGTGGTGCTGAAGCTCTTCACAATCTGCCAACCCGACATCGCAGTGTTTGGGCTGAAGGACTATCAGCAATGCCAGGTCATCGCGCGCATGGTGCGCGATCTCAACGTTCCGGTGAAACTCGTGTTCGCCCCGACGATTCGCGAAGGCGATGGGCTGGCCCTAAGTTCGCGGAATGTCTACCTCAGCGCCGAAGAACGCGCTCAAGCGCCGACGTTGCGCAAAGCACTGCTCGCCGCGCAATCCGCCTTCGCCGCCGGCGAGACTTCCGCCGCCAAGCTCCGCAAGGTCGTCGAGAAAGCCCTCCGCAACGCGCCGCTCGGGCGACTCGACTATATCGAAGTAGTCGACGGTTCCTCCTTGGTCCCGACGCGCAAAGTCAAAGCCGGCGACACGATCGCGCTCGCGGTATTCTTCGATCGAGCCCGCCTGATCGACAACATTCAACTCTGAGGGCTGCAACGCAATTCGAGCCGCGGAATCAAACGCGCAAGGAATCCCTGCGAAGTTCGGAGGAGCAACGAGTCTATTTCACTCCCAAGCGTGCCGGCGGGTAAACCGATTCGTCGCCAAGCTCTTGCGCTGATTTTCATCGATTTCCACGAAAGAAGGCCGGCGCGGGAAAAACGCAGCGGGGAATCGGCATGTGGAAACGTTTGCCGTTCCGCAGAATGCGAAGCAATCAGCCTTATAAAGCCGGCCCGGAATGGCACACTTGCCGCGGAAATCGGCGGTTATGTCCCGGCGACCAAGCGCTCTTGATTTTCGATCTTGGTCATGAAAATTGCTTCATTCGCGCCAATTCCGTTCTCAATGGCGAAGGTTTCGAAAAAAGTAGTCTTGGGCAGCTTGGGCATGCTGTGGCTGGCTTTCGCATGCGCGGGCTTCTGCATGCTCTGGGATTACGCCCAACAGCCGGGCAGCATCGGGAAAGTTTCCAAAGCGTGGCCCGCAAACGTCAGCGAAGAAATCCTCGCGGCTGACCAGCCTACGCTCCTGGTCTTTCTGCACCCCGAATGCGGTTGTTCGCGCGCGGCGCTCGCCGAACTCGAGCGCGTAGCCGTCCGCGCGCAACGCCCCTGCGTGATCCGCATTTACTTCAATGATTCGGAGGCGCTTGCCCGGCCTGCAAAGGACGGCGAACTCTGGGCGTCAGCTCTCCGCATTCCCGGAGCGATGCTGATCACGGATAAAGAAGGCCAGATCACCCGTGCTTTCGGAGCGGAAACATCAGGCACATGCCTTCTCTTCGATTCAAAGAAGCGATTACTTTTCCAAGGTGGGATCACGGGCTCACGCGGACATGAAGGCGATAATCCGAACGAAGATGCCCTGCTCGCAGCATTGGACGGCCGCTCGACCGGTCGTGTCCAATGCAACGTGTACGGCTGCGCAATTTTCTAGATCGAATCCCCCATGAGCAGTTTCGCAAACCATCCTTTTCCTCCCAAGGAGGTGCTGCGGCGCGAAGAAGCCGCGAGGTCGGAGTCGCTACGCCTGCGCATCGAGATCCTCTACCGCAATCAACTGCGACACATCGCGCACACAGTCGATCGCAGCTTTGCCGCCCTGCTGATCATCCAGTATATCGCCTGTGTGGTCGCGGCGATCTGGATCTCGCCGGTCGCCTGGAAAGGGACGCAGACTTCGGTCCACTACCACGTCTTTGCCGCCATCGTCCTCGGGGCAATCATCACCAGTTTTCCGTTGGCCATGACGTTGATGCGCCCGGGAAGGGTCGCAACCCGACACATTGTCGCCGTGGGACAAATGCTCATGTCTGCGCTGCTGATTCACGTTACCGGTGGACGCATCGAGACGCACTTCCACGTTTTCGGGTCGCTCGCCTTCCTGGCCTTTTATCGCGACCCGGCAGTCCTCGTCACCGCATCGGTAATCGTCGGTCTTGATCACCTGGCGCGCGGCATCTTGTGGCCCCAATCCGTCTTCGGCGTTGTTTCGTCCAGTTCCTGGCGATGGCTCGAGCACGTGGGTTGGGTTGTTTTTGAAGACATATTCCTGATCATCTCCATCAGCCAAAGCCGCCAGATGGTTCGCCGCTCGCTCGAAGCTCGGGCCGAACTGGAAATGGCGCGCGACGAAGCGCTCCGGGCGAGCCGCGCGAAGGATGACTTCATCGCGGTGCTGTCGCACGAGCTGCGCACTCCGCTTACGCCGTCGCTCCTTAATCTCGGCGAGCTGGAAGCGGATCGCGCGCTTCCTGCGGAACTCCGACAGCGGGTGCAGCTCATCAAACGCAACGTCGAGCTCGAGGCGCGCCTGATCGATGACCTGCTCGACGTGACGCGTATCGCGAATGGAAAGATCCGCCTGAACATCGGCGCCGTGAACCTCCACGACTGCATCGATCACGCGCTCGAGGTGGCTCGGCCCGATCTCGAGGAAAAGGATCTCTACCTGCAAAAGCTCTTCGATTCACGCCCCGCAATTGTCGCGGGCGACGCAGGGCGCTTGCGGCAGATCTTTTTCAATCTCGTTAGTAACGCCATCAAGTTCACGCCCAAGGGCCGCTGGATTCGCATCTCAACAACACTCGGCCCCGAGAGCGTGCAGGTGAGGATCGAGGACAGCGGCAGGGGTATTCCGCCGGACGTCATTCCCATGCTCTTTCAGCGTTTTCAGCAAGGCGGCGCGGAAGTCACCCGGAAGTTTGGCGGACTCGGCCTTGGACTCTCCATTTGCCGCTCTCTCGTCGAGCTGCACGGCGGAGGCATTTCCGTAATCAGCGAGGGCGAGGATAAGGGCGCGACTTTCACCCTGGATTTCCCGATTCACGAAACGGTCGCAGCGCCAGCAGTCGCGCAGGAGCAAAGTGCATCCGGGCCGAGCAGTCCCGGAGCGGCTCGGATCCTTCTCGTGGAAGATCACTCGGATACGAGGCAGACGCTCGCCCGTCTGCTGCGGCGCATCGGCCACGAGGTAATCACTGCGGAAAACGTGAGCACGGCGTTGAGTGAAGCGGAGCGCACTTCAGTCGAGCTCCTGCTCAGCGATCTTGGTCTCCCCGACGGCACCGGGCATGACATTATGAAGGCGCTTCGCTCGCGGCAGGTTCGCGGGATTGCGATCAGCGGCTTTGGCACCGAGCAGGATATCGAGAAGTGCCTCGATTCAGGCTTTTCAACCCACCTCGCAAAGCCGGTGGATTTTGGAAAACTACGGACGGCGATCGATGAAGTGCTCCAGGCTCCGCCCGGAGCGAAGCTCATCAAACCCGCGGCTACGGGTGCGGCGATCTGAGGAGAACGCGCGGCGAGTTTAGTTCCGAAGGAACGGAATGAGAAAGCCCAGGGCGAAACCCCACTGCCGTTAAGTTAAGCGAGGCTGATCCGCATGAAAAAGTGGGTCATCCTGAACGAAGTCAGCGAGGAACGAGCTGCGCAGTGAAGGACCCCGCGGCAATTCCGGTGGACAACGTTACCCAGAGAAGACCTTTGAAATTAATCCCCTTTCC
>CBHXZU010000403.1:0-6039 GCA_966125105.1 uncultured Prosthecobacter sp. | reverse complement strand
TGCATGATCTTGTAAGCCTGCCAGGCGTATTGCTTGCGAATGCTCACGACCACGAGGTTGTGGAAAACACCCTCCGCCGGCAGCGCCATGTCCACGATCTCCGGGAAGTTCATTTGGAAGACAGGCACGAAAATCCGCACGCTCGCGGTTCCCATGTAGTAATCCTCCATCGGCGGAATGCCGACGATCGTGCACGGATATAGCGGCTCCTTGCGGTGCGTGATCGCGGTGATGTGGAAGACAGGGTAGTCGTCGATCGGCGTGTAAAAGCCCGTATGATCGCCAAACGGGCCCTCCGGACGCATCTCGCCCGGCTGCACGTAGCCCTCGATCACCACGTCTACATCCGCCGGAACTTCGAGTGGAATGGTTTCGCACTTCACGAGTTCCACCGACTTCTTCCGGATGAAACCGGAGAAGAGAATCTCATCCAGGCCATCCGGCAACGGAGCGGTAGCTGAGAAAATATGCGACGGATCTCCCCCGAGCGTGACCGCGACCGGCATGCGTTCCCCGCGCTCGTAATACCGTTTCCCGTGGCGCGCGCCCACCTTGTGCACCTGCCAATGCATGCCGGTGGTCTGCTCGTCGTAAACCTGCATGCGATACATTCCGAGGTTTCGCTCCCCGGTGTCCGGGTCCTTTGTATGGACACATGGAAACGTGATGAAGCGCCCGCCGTCCTGCGGCCAGCAATGCAGAATCGGCAAATCAAGGAGCGTCGGGAGCTTCGTTCCCACGGTTCCCGGCGCGCCTTTTTCGAAACGATGCGCCACTTCCTTGCATGGGCCATCGCTCACGTGCTTGGGCTTTGCGTGCAGCAGCGACATGGCCTGTTTGGCGAGTGTCCATGCATGCTTGATGGAGGTCGGCGGCTTCGCCTTGAGCAGAAGCCGCATCTCCTCTGCGAGAGCATCGATCTTTTCCAACCCGAGCGCCATGGCCATGCGACGCTCCGAGCCGAGCGTATTAATCGCCAGTGGCACCCGCGACACCGCGCCATTCACCGTCGGCTTTTCAAACAGCAACGCTTTGCCGCCCCCGGCCGACTTCATCTCACGATCCGCCCAAGCCGTGATCTCCAGTTCGGTCGCGACTGGAACCGGCACGCGCTTCAGCTCTCCTACCCGCTCCAACGCAGCAAGGAATGCGGCAAAACTCGAATAAGCCATGTCCTCAATTACGGTTGCAGCGCCTCGCAAGGCGAGGTCTTTGGGAGGAGACCAGGAATAACGCCGCACCCGCCGGGTCCGAAGCTGCATTCCAAGTCACTCGAGCCTGCCAGGGATGAAGCGAGCAGGTTCGCATTATTGAGGCATCGTGATCCACGCAATCTTGACTCAGTTCCGATCGGTCGCTGAGTTCGCGCGAGCTTTCACACAATCGATTGCAATGCCACGCCAGGAACCACCAACCGCATTTGGCCAGGCGCACGCTGCTACTTACGATCAGCGTTTCGCCAAGCTCGCCGCGATGCGGGACGCCCTGCACCTGCTCACTGCCGCAGTGTTTGCCGATCTGGCCGTGGATTCGCGCATCCTTTGTGTGGGTGCCGGGACTGGCCACGAGCTGATCTACCTCGCGCAGAAGTTCCCGAAGTGGCGATTCGCCGTCGTGGAGCCTTCGGGACCGATGCTCGATCTCTGCCGAAAAAAAGCCGACGACTGCGGAATCGCGGCACGTTGCGAGTTTCACGAAGGCTACCTGGATTCGTTCCCTCCCGCGCTCCCATTTGACGCGGCTACTTCCCTCCTCGTTTCTCAGTTCATTCTCGATCTGGAAGCCAGGATCGCTTTCTTTCGCGGCATCGCCGAACGCCTGCGACCAGGCGGCTTGCTGGTGACCGCTGACCTGGCCTCCGACACCACGTCCGCAAGTTACCAATCGCTCCTCGAAGTCTGGCTTCGCTTGATGCGCGAAACGGGGTCCACGCCAGAGCAGCTGGAGAATCTCCGCGTCGCCTACGGCCGGGATGTCGCCGTGCTGCCGCTGGAGGAGGTTGGCTCCATCATCGCTGCCGGAGGCTTCGAAACGCCAGTGCTTTTCCTCCAGACCTGTCTCATCCATGCCTGGCACGCGCAGCGGTCGCAGAGCGAGCGTGGCTGAGCAAGAACACACCGGCCGAAGCAGGCGGGACGAGACCCCAGCCGCCAGCACGTGCCAGCTATTTGAACTCCAGCACGACGTCGTCAAAGTCCACGATCCCCGCGGCGCCATACGGACCCATCCCCATGCTGAGGTTCTTCGCCCCGTTCGGAATCTGCAACCGCGCGGTCAGCTTCTTCCAACCGCTGTCCCCTTTCATCACCGCCTCCTCTTTCGCCAGGCTCTCATCCCGGGCATCCTTAGCTGCGATGTGAACGCCCGGCCAGGGATCGTATTCCTTGCCTTTCACTAATCCCTCCACACGCATGCGGAAAGTAACTTCCGCGTACCGCGCCTTCGCCGGGATCGGCATGCTCTTCTCCGGCCGAAGATTCGCCTGCTGGATCGCCTGGAGCCGGCGGAAACGCAGGAACTTGTCGCGTCCTTCGCTGACGACCGTTGCGTCGGAGACTTCCTTCCAATCGTGCATCTTCGTCCAACCGATCGGCATGCTTCCATCCGGCCCTTTAGCGAAATCACCATTGTCCACGAGATTTCGATTCTTCTGTCCGCCACCGGTATTTTCCACCTCGCCCAAGGCACGTTGCTTTTCCGCGGCGACAGCATCGATCAATGCCGGGTCGTTCGCCTTGCGGGCATTTTCCTCGAGCGCAACGAGCGAACGGTGGTAAGCGACCGCTAGTTCGCGCTGGCGCGGCAGAATCGTTCGAGTCGCGGTGCTGAGCGCCATCGCAGCAACGCGCCGATCCTGCAGCAACGCGCGCGGAAGATCCGGCGGCGCGGCTTCGGGAAGCGCGCCACTGTTGATCGATTCGATTTCCGCGGCGATCGCAGCAAGATCAGCAGTCCGGGTTGCCGCCATTGCAGCCTTCTGCGCGGCGCTGAGCGATGCAAGATAACGATCACGCGCCCCTTTCACCTGGTTTTCGAAGGTATTGGTCAAAGCCGAACGCTGGAGTTCATACGCCGCGGTGAGGTTCTTGAGTTGCGTCGGCGCCTGGGCCCAAACCGCTGCAGAAAGCAGCACGAGGGCCGCTGTGCGGAGTATCCTGGAGTTCATGGCGGCACGCCATTGCACCAGCCTGCCCGGGACGCGTCGAGTGGGACGATGTAAAGGATTTGTCACGCCGCCTGCGGCGTGGCCGTTAAAGTTTATGGAAACTTTGAAAGGCCTCTGAACAACCCAACTTACCGCACCCCCGCCCTGCTCGCATAATATACCGCAAACGTTGCAAGCCAGTGCTCCCCTTCATAATGCCCGCTGAAGACCTGCGCCAGGCCCGCGTTGGCATGAAGCTCCTCCGCCCGCTCGAGCGAGAGCCGCCGCGGATCATTCGCCGCGAGAACGCTGAGGATTCCTTGAATTGTCCACGCGCGACTCAAGTTGAGGCCAACGAGATGCACGATGCGAGCATCCGTCAGATCGCTCACTTCAGCTGCTTTCGCCCATCCGCCAAGATCTCCCTTCCGCAGGCCCGGCAAAAACGTATCGAGCCACTCTCCAAATTCTTCGGGCCCGAGCACCCGTCGCATCAAGTCCGCCACATTGAGCCCAGGCGAAAAGAAATCCTCGCCCGAAGGTTCATAGGCCGTGGGATAATCGCGGTCGTGAGCAAAGTAATCCTTCGCTCGCTGCACCGCCAATTCCTCGAGCCCGGAGTTCCGAACGGTGCGGGCATAATCGATCACCTGCCCCAAGGCGAACGCGGTATCCGGGTGCACGCCTGCGCGGACGGGATAGGTCAGTCGAGGCAGGTAGGCCTTGAGTAACTCGATCAACTGCTGCTCCAGCGGCAGGAAGTTATCCGCCCAACGCCGAGCATCAGGATCGTCCCACTGCCGCAGCTCTGCCGCCAGCCTCAGCGCCCACGCCCAGCCATACATCCGTTCGAAGCTGCGGTTTTCCTTTTTGCCAAAATACACGGCTTCCGTGGCCAACGCGTCTTTCGTGAGATGCGCGTCCAGTGCGCGCCGGGCTTCCGCAGCATTTGGCATGTCGGGATGCAGTTTGAGCAACCGCGCCAGGAGCCAATGGCCATGCACCGAAGAGTGCCAGTCGAACGAACCGAAGAACGCCGGATGCACCTCGCGCTGCGGCCGCAAGTCTTGCGCGCTCGCCAGGATGTCGGCCGGCTTCACTGGGTATTCGCGGTCGAGACCCGCAAGTGCGAGGCGAGCAAATTGTCCCGCTCGCTCGGCGTCCAGCTTTGCCTCCCCGGCCATCGCCCCGTGAAGCCTGCCGATAATTACCAAGGCGAGAACAATCCAGCGCATCTGCCTTGGGTGACGGTTTCGAGTCCCGCACTCAAGCCGGCAGCGAGCAGTTTTATCTCTCAACTTCCACTCCGCGTGGGTGCCCGAATGGATTGGGGTGCCCGCCCCCTGGGGCGAATAGGCGCGCCCTTTTGGGCTGATTCCCTTTATCGCCTGCAAACGCCTTGCATTCCACCCTCACTCCCAGCCATCCAGCATCGGCAAGCCGCGCGAAACAATTAGCGCGTTCACTTCTCAGAACATCGGAAAAATCAGCCTGCGGGCTCCAAGCTCGCTTTCACGATGCGCTCTACACTCGCTCGTTCTTTAGTTGGAAATTGGATTGTCGCGATTGCCGCGGGAGGAATCCATTTGTGCACTGGAGGGCTCGCGCCCGCGATTGCGCAGGATCTTGGAAAATCTGCTCCAGTGCGGGCACTCACCACTGCGAATACGGTGGCCACCATCACCAAGTCGGCACCGATTTCACGGGCTTCGCTCTCTCCGCTTCAATCCACCACGGCGTCGCCGGCTCTCTCCTCGCAAACCGCCGGTGTGTTGCAATTTGCCACGGCGTCGGCGGCCAATCTTCGATCCCTCTTTGCGAGCGCGCAGGGCAATTTGCTCGCTTGGGCAGTGGCGTCGAAGCGCGACCGCCTCGTGGATTGGATGCTTCTCGCGCGGATGAATCCGAATGGAAGGGATTCCGCCGGGCTGACTCCGCTGCTGCGCGCCGTAATGGCGGAGGATTGGTCACTCGCGGCGCGACTTTTGAATGCCGGCGCGGATCCCAACGCCGCTGATCCGCAGCAAGTCACCGCGCTGATGATAGCTGCTTCTGCCGGAAATATCCCCGCGCTTCACGCGATGATTGAAAAAGGCGCTGCGCTCGATGTCGGAGACAACAAGGGGCTCCGCGCGTTGCACTATGCCATCCGGGCGCGAAAGGCGGATGCCGTGCACATCCTTCTCGCGGCGAAGGCACGCGTGACCGAGCCGGACATTTTTCCAGTCGCGGCAGAGACCCGGGACTGGAACTTCATCGGTCCCATCCTCGAACGTTTCGAAACCCGCGAGTGGGATCTTCCCGCCCGCATTCTTCTCGAAGCGGCGTTGAAGGCAAAGCAGCTGAATCAACTTCGGATGCTCCTCAGCAAGCACCGTGGCGTCGTCACTCCGGAAGGCTGCAAGGACCCTCTGCTCGCATACGCCGTCGTCCGAAATGATCTGGAGACCGTTCGCCTTCTGCTCGAAGCCGGCGCCGATCCGAACACCGTAATGCCCGGCAAAGCCGAAGATCGCCTCCTCGCATTCGTTTCTTCCAAGACGCTGAAGCACTACCTCACGGACGAGCCCGGAATGAATTTGATGACCATCGCCGCTGGCATGGGGCACAACGAGATGCTCCGCCTGCTGATGGCGCGCGGAGCAGAAAAGAATCGCGCCACGAAAAGTAAATTCCGGCTTATCCCGCTCTACTTCGCGGCTTGGGGAGGACACGCCGAGTGCATCCAAACCCTTATCGAGA
Organism: uncultured Prosthecobacter sp.; assembly: GCA_966125105.1. Lineage (GTDB taxonomy): Bacteria > Verrucomicrobiota > Verrucomicrobiia > Chthoniobacterales > Chthoniobacteraceae > SXWH01. The sequence goes on along the minus strand of CBHXZU010000403.1, from coordinate 152 downwards.
ACGCGCCCACGCCCGATCAGTATCGCATTGAGGTCAGCCTGACCACACAGGAAGCCACACTCTACAAGAACAATGTGGCCGCATTCCGCACCGAGATCAGCAGTGGCACACCGGAAAAGCCGACACCCACGGGCCGTTTCGTGGTCACCGAC
>CBHXZU010000402.1:0-6095 GCA_966125105.1 uncultured Prosthecobacter sp. | reverse complement strand
GTCCGCGAAATTCGCCGAAAAAACCTTTCGAGGACACCCAGTAGCGGAAGTCGGGTTAAGATGCATGTCGTGCAGAAACAAACGCGGAGAGCGAACGAATCGCTCCCCGCGCGTGAAAGAGAATCTGACTCTGACTTCCGGCCTCTGACCTCTGCGGCCTAAGCCACCTTCCACTCCCCGCGGTATTCCCGCGTGAGCCACTCCGGCTTGCCGGTGCCGCCGGTGAACTCGTGCTTCACCGGATCCCACTGGATCTTCGCGTGGTTGTAGTAGGCCTGGTTGATGAGGTGGCACGTCGTCACGGTCGTCGCGCCAACGGCCACATCGCAGATGGGTTTCTGACGCGTCTTCATCGCATTCAGGAAGTCTTCCTTGTGGTTCGTGCTGCGGTAGAGCTTCACCTTCGGATCTGCGAGGTACTCTTTATCGATCGCATCGAGAATCGGCCCAAGCTGCGCGGTCGGTGATTTCCCAATCACGCTCCCCTTGTCCACGCCCTTGTGCGTGAACGCAAAGCGCCCGCGCGAAACGTAGACCATTCCATCCGAGCCATGGAACGTGACGCCATCGCTGTTGATGTGCTCGACGACGGTGCCGTCCGCGTAACGAATCTTCGCCCCATGCGTCGCTTTCGGATCCTCTGGCGCGGTGATCTCCACCGGTCCGCTGTCATCCACGCCGAGCCCCCATTGCGCGATGTCGAAATGATGCGCGCCCCAGTCTGTCACCATGCCGCCGCCGTATTCCGAATAGGCGCGCCAGTTCGGGAAATGATTGTGCACGCCACGCGGGCTGAGCACGGAATTGTAAGGCCGCAACGGCGCGGGCCCAAGCCACATGTCCCAGTTCAATCCCGGCTCCGCGGGTTCCTCCGGCAAATCGCACGGCTTGCCCGGACCGCCCACGCCGACGGAAACTCCTATGAGTTTTCCAATCACCCCATTGCGCACGAGTTCGCACGCCACGCGAAACTCCCGCGAGCTTCGCTGCTGCGATCCCGTTTGAAACACACGATTGTTGTCCCGCACCGCTTTCACCAGCGCCCAAGCCTCATGCACGTTGTGCGTCAGCGGCTTCTCGCCGTAGATGTCCTTGCCCGCCTTCGCCGCCGCAATTCCTGCCAGCGCGTGCCAGTGATCCGGCGTCGCGATGCACACCGCGTCGATGTCTTTGCGCGCAAGCAGTTCGCGGAAATCCGCGTAGGCGTCGCAGCCTTTGTAAGTCGAGCCAGCGTCCTTGCTGTAGCGATCATCCACCTTCTTCTTCGCATCATTGCGGCGCGTGGTGTCGACGTCGCAAACTGCGAGCACCTGGACGTTCTTCGTCCCAAGGAAGCTGCCGAGATGCCCGGAGTTCATCTTGCCCATGCCGATGAAGCCGATGCCGATCCGTCCATTCGGCGAAGTTTCCGCCGACCAGATATTACTTGGCAAAAACATCGGAGCCACGCCGGCGGCGAGCGTGGATTTGAGGAAGGAGCGGCGCGAAAGGCGATTGCTGGAATTCATGCGTAGGAGTTGGCAGGAGAGATACCCGCCGACTCGCGAGAACTTGGGCAGGCCATGTTTAGCACGCGTGAAATGTCATAATTCTTTCGAGTCGAGTATCGGCGTCGTGTTTTCGAGTATCGGCGTTGTGTTTTCGATTATAGGCGGCGTGTAGACGTCCATTGGCGCCTTCGAGCCGAGTACCGGCGGCCACTAATCGGGTACCGGGGCACTAAAATCGCGAACCGGCACGCTCCGGCCGAGGATCGGCGTGTTCTCGCCGAATATCGGCGCGCGATAATCGGGGATCGGCGTCCTCTATTCGGGGATCGGCGTCGCGCAGACGATTATCGGCGCCATGTTTCCGATTTTCGGCGTCGTTTAATCGGTTCGCGACGCGCTCGTTCGAGAACGCCTTCCGCGCTTAGCCGATGCGGCCCGCCCCAAAATAGGGCCGGAGCTTCTCCGGGATCACGATGCTGCCGTCCGCCTGCTGGTAGTTCTCCAACAGCGCAACATAAAGCCGCGCGAGGGCGGTCCCACTGCCATTCAAGGTGTGGCAGAACTGGTTCTTCCCGTTCTCGTCCTTGAAGCGCAGCGCCATGCGCCGCGCCTGGTAGTCACCAAAGTTCGAGCAACTCGAGACCTCGAGGTAGCTGCCCTGCCCAGGCGCCCAGACTTCGATGTCGTAGGTCTTCGCCGAGCCGAAGCCGATGTCGCCCGTGCACAGCTCAATGATGCGATAGTGCAGCCCCAGTGATTGCAGAATGCGCTCCGCGTCCGCAGTCAGCGACTCGAGTTCCGCCATGCTGTTCTCCGGCCGGCAGATCTTCACGAGTTCCACCTTGTCGAACTGGTGCATGCGGATCAGCCCGCGCGTGCCCAGTCCCGCTGCGCCCGCCTCGCGGCGGAAGCACGGCGTGTAAGCCGCGTATTTGATCGGCAACTGCTCTGCCTTGAGGATCTCCTCGCGGTGCAAGTTCGTGACGGGCACTTCCGCGGTCGGCACGAGGTAGAGCTCATCTTGCTCGCAGCGGTATTGCTGGTCGGCGAACTTCGGCAACTGCGACGTGCCAACCAGGGACGCAGCATTCACCAACAACGGCGGAAGCACCTCCGTGTAGCCCCCCACGCCAGTCTGTGTATCGAGCAGGAAATTGATCAGCGCCCGCTCGAGCTTCGCGCCCGCGCCCAAGTAGCAGACAAACGCCGAGCCGCTCACCTTCGCGCCGCGCTCAAAGCTGAACAGCCCGTGCTTTTCACCGAGGTCCACGTGCGACTTCGGCGCAAAGGCAAACTCCGGCTTCGTCCCCCAGACACGCACTTCCGGGTTCGCGCTCGCGTCGGAGCCGACTGGGCATTGCTCATGCGGCAGATTGGGAATACTCAGCAGCAAATCGCGCTGCTGCAAATCGAGCGCCGCAGCTTCCTCATTGAGGCGCTTCATTTCATCACCCATCCCGCGCACCTCGGCCTCGACGGCGGACGTATCCTCGCCGGCCTTCTTCTTCATGCCGATCTCCTTGCTCTTGCGATTCCGCTCAGCCTGGAGCGTCTGCAAGCGCGTCTCCGCCTGGCGTCGCTGCACGTCGCAGCGAAGGACGGCATCCACTTGCTCAACCGACGAACCGCCGCGATTGGCCAAGCGTTGCTTCACGGCGTCGGGCTGTTCGCGAATGAGTCGGATATCGAGCATGGGGCGCGGAAACTAACGACGCCCCGGCAGTTGGCAAGGAAGAGGCGCAGCCCCATTTACCCACGAAGCGCCAAGCCCAGTGCCATAGCTTGCCAGGCTGTGTCCAAAACCAACGCCGCGAAGCGGCATTCTTTGTGGCGCGGCTTGCCAAAGCTGCAGGGAGCCGAACCGATTCGGCCGATCGTCGAACGTCGCGCCCCGGGGTCAAAGCCTTCAACCCGTTTAGTCCGCCCTATCCCCGCCTCGGGCATTCCAACTCCGCAATCCGCCGCATCACTTGCTCGCTAATCCGCTGATAAACCTCCCGCGGTTCCCCCTGCGTGTCCGCCTTCGTAAAGCGCATCGGCTTTCCCACCACCAACGTGATCGGATACCGCCGCGGCAACTTCGATGTCCGCGGAAACGCAGCGTATGCCCCAAACACCCGGATTGGCACGACCGGCGCCAGCGTCTTCGCAATTACCAACCCCACGCCGCTGCGGGCCGGCTGTAAGTTCCCATCCCGCGTGCGCGTTCCCTCCGGAAAAATGATCGTGCTCCCGCCATTCCTCACAATGCGGATCACCGTTTTCAGCGCGCTCATGTCCGCGCCATCGCGATCCACTCCGATCACGTTCAAGTGGTGAAGGATCGGCCCAAGGACCGGGATATCGAACAACGTCTTTCGCGCAAGAAAGTGAATCTCACGATCCGCACAGATCGCCGCTAGTGGCGGATCCAGGAAGCTCTGATGATTCATCGCGAGCAGCGCGGGCCCTTCCTCGATCATGTTCTCGCGTCCGTAAATCTGCAGGCGAAAGAAGTTCGCCCCTATGAACTTCGTCAGCGTGTGGCAGAAGTGGTAAACGAGGCCCATGTCGCCAGGCTCTGCGGGAGTCTAGATGTTCTCCGGCAGCGAAAGCCCCTTTAGCTTGAGGCGGCCAATGATTTCTCCCACGACACCGTCGATTGTGAGGTGCGAGCTTTCGATCACGTGAGCGTCCTCTGCAATCACGAGCGGACTCGTCCGCCGCGAGCTGTCCACCTTGTCCCGCTCGGCAATCGAATCCGCCTGCCCTTGCTTTGCGCGCCGCGCGGCCCTGACCTCCGGGCTCGCGTCGACGTAGAACTTGTACGGCGTGTCCGGGAAAACCGTGCTCCCAATGTCGCGCCCTTCCATCACGAGATTGTGGCTATTCGCAAAGGCGCGCTGCTTGTCCACGAGAATGCGGCGCACTTCGGGAATCGCGGCAATCTGCGAAACGTTCGCATTCACGCCGGGATCGACCAGATGCGGATCTGGATCGATTCCGTTGATGAGGATGATGCTTTCCTTGCCGCTGACGCCGCATTCGAAATTCGTGGTGTCGAGCAAGCCAAGAACGCGCCCGGCGTCAGTGGCAGGCACACCATTCGTCACAGCGAGCCAGGTCACTGCGCGATACATCGCGCCGCTGTTCACATAGAGATAGCCAAGCTTTCGAGCGAGCATCCGGGCAACGCTGCTCTTTCCACTCGCCGCAGGTCCATCGATCGCAATGACAGTGTGGGTGCTCATGGGCTAGCGCGATTTGCTGAGCTTTTGGAGCGTCTCGTAAAAGCCCGGATAACTCGTGGCCACGCATTCCGTTTCGCGCACTGTCGTCGGCCCTTCGGCGAACATGCCCAAGATCGCGCTGGACATGGCAATGCGGTGATCGCCGTCGCTCGAGACGTCCGCCCCGTGCAGCGCGCAACCGCCCTGGATCTTCATCCCGTCGTCGTATTCGATCACTTCCACGCCGAAGGCGCGGAGATTGCGCGCCACGGCCGCAATGCGGTCGGTTTCCTTTACGCGCAATTCGTGAGCGTCCTTGATCACCGTCCGTCCTTCCGCGAGCGCGCCAGCGACTGCGAGAATCGGAAGCTCGTCGATCACATTCGGGATCTCTTTGCCTTCGATCGTCGTCGCCTTGAGCTGCCCGCCCCTGATCTCGATCGTGCCGCGAGGCTCGCCTTCGGCGCTGTCCACGACTTCCGTCACGTGCGCGCCCATGCGGATTAGGACCGAGAGGATGCCGGCGCGGGTCGGGTTGAGGCCGACGTTCTTGATCTGCAAATGCGCGCCCGGTGCAGCGGCGGCCGCCACGAGCCAAAACGCGGCGCTGGAGATATCGCCCGGCACATCGAAGTCGCGCGACTCGAGCGTCGTCCCCCCGACCACGCTCACCGTGAGCCCTTTCCTGCGGGGATGCGCAACGTGCCAGGAAAGCATGCGCTCGGTGTGATCGCGCGATTGCTCCGGCTCTGTGACACTCGTCGTGCCGTTCGCAAATAAACCCGCCAGCAGGACCGCGCTTTTCACCTGCGCGCTCGCGACGGGCGACGTGTATTGCAAGGCTTTCAGCGGTCCGCCCTCGATCACCAGAGGAGCGCGCCCGCCTTCTCCTTCCGCCGTAATCTTTGCTCCCATCTGCGTGAGCGGCTCCATCACGCGCTTCATCGGACGCTTGTGCAGCGAAGCATCACCCACCATGCGACTGCGAAATGGTTGCGCCGCGAGGATGCCGCTCATGAGGCGCATCGTCGTGCCCGAGTTTCCGCAATCAATGTCACCCTCCGGCGCCTTGAACTTTCCGCGCGTGCCGTGAACCACGAGCGTGGTTTCATCCAAACGCTCGATCTCCACGCCCAGCTGCTGAAAAGCCTTCATCGTGCTCAGGCAGTCTTCGCTCGGCAGAAATCCAGTGATCGTCGAGGGCCCATTCGCCAGGGCGGCGAGCATGATGCTCCGGTGCGAGATGCTCTTATCACCGGGAACAGTGATCTCCGCGCGGATCGGCGCGGCTTTCTTGATTTTCCAGTCAGACATTGTTGGGCGTTAACTCAAAGATTTACGTGGGAAATTGGATTTGATCGCGGGTCTGTTTGGAGACGGCGAGGAAATTGCGCAG
>CBHXZU010000401.1:0-6121 GCA_966125105.1 uncultured Prosthecobacter sp. | reverse complement strand
GGTGCTCATCTGCGGTCTCTGGCGTCGAGCAACCTAATCGACGGCCTCCATAATACAAGAAGACTTTCCGCTATCATGCCGCAAACCAAGAAGACTCAGAAGGCTACGCAGCCCCCTCGCCCGGAAACGATCAATGAACACCTTGGCCGCCGCGTGAAGAAATTGCGGACCGATCGCGGATGGTCACTGGACAACCTCGCCCACGCCAGTGGCGTCTCGCGGTCCATGCTCAGCGAGATCGAGCGCGAAAAGGCCAACCCCACGCTCGCCGTCACTTACCGCATTGCGACCGCGTTTACGATGACCATCTCGGAACTAATCGAGAGCAGCGAGAAGCAGGCGGCCATTCAGGTCGTGCGCGCCAACGATCGCGCGCAAGTCTATCGCTCCGACAAGAATTGCCAGATCCGCACGCTCAGTCCGCTGAATCTCGAGAAGGATGTGGAGTTTTACGAAGTCACGCTCCGTCCCGGTGGAGAACTCCGCAGCACGCCTCACTACGAGGGCACGCGTGAGTTCCTCACCGTGGAAGGTGGCACCGTGCGCCTGGAAAGCGGTAGCGACATGAGCGAACTCACCCGCGGCGATAGCGCGACCTACCGTGCCGACGTGCCGCACGCGATCGTGAACATCGGCGAAGGCGAAGCCGTGTTGTTCCTCGTGGACATCTACCGCTAAAGCCGAGCGCCCTACCGATCGCGGCCACCCGTGCTGCGGTCTCCGCGTCCATACAGTCCAAGCAGTCCATATCGTCCATCCAGTCCCCCTTGTACGGGCGCCCAAAGCCGGAAGTCGAAAGCGGAGCCAGGATACGACCGTCAGCCCAACGAATCGCTCGTTTGACCCCGCCTCCGACTTCCGGCCTTAAGCCGTCTTGCGTGCCGCCTTTTCAGGCGCAAGGACTTCGCGCACCACGCGCGCCAGGTGACTCATTTCAAAAGGCTTTGCGATCGCGCCGGCGAAACCGTGCTCGCGATGATGCAGCATCACTGGATCGTGGTCGTACCCGCTGGAAATGATCGCCTTCAGTTCGGGATCGATCGCGCGCATCCGCGCCACCGCCTTGTTGCCATCCAATTCTCCCGGAAGACTCAGATCCGAAATCACCAAGTCAAATCGGCGACTTGCCTTGAAAGCTTCCTCGCACGCCCGCACCGCCGAAATGCCCTCTTCTTTTACGACCACCTGATAGCCCATCGCCTCCAGCGAAGCGGCGACCAGTGAGCCAATTGCCGGCTCGTCATCGAGCACCAGGACTCGCGGGCCACTCCCCTCTGCGGGAGATGTCGCCGGCATCGCGGGCATCGGAACGATCGTGGAGGACGCTGGCGTTGGCACCGCGACAGGCGCTTCCTCTCCCTTGGCAAGCCCCTGGATCTTGCGAATCGTTTCCTGCGCTTTGAGCGTGGCCCGCTTCGCATTCGTGAGACGCTCGCGCCCCGTGCCGTCCAACCCTCCACCCATCAGCAGCATCGAGATGTGGCCCAGCGTCCCCGTGAGATGGTTATTCAAATCATGGCAGTGCTTCGCGATCGGTTCGCTGATCGCGGGTTTGCTGCTCAGCGCTCCGGCGCGAGGCCGCGTGAGCACGAGGTAAGAACGGCCCTGCGCCAATTCCACCGGCGAAAGCACGACCTCAACGGGGACATTCTCTTCACCTACTCGCGTCGCCATGGTCTCGAAACTCGCCGGACCGTGCCGCGTGACATCCGTCAGTATGAATCGCTGCGGGATGACCTCATTCAAATCACCACCACAAAGCTCATCGGCTGAACGCGCGAAAAGTTCTTCGGCTCCAGGATTCACCGCGCGAATGATCCCCCGTGCATCGAGAACCAGCACCGCATCGTCAGTAACCGTCAGCAACGTGCGCAGTTCCGCCTCGGCGTTCCCCGCTCGCGCGCTGACTTCTTCGATCTTTCTATGCAGATGTCGGTAGACGACGCCGATCGAGATCCCGGCAATGACTCCTAGAATGGCAACCAATCCGAATAAGGGGGCATCCACGGGCGTCGGCGCTTCCGCCAAGATCGGCACCCCTGCGAGCGCGAGACAATGCGCCCGTTCGCGCGAAAACGCGCCACGAGCGGCGCTCCGCGCCACAGAACGACACGCAGACAGAATACTCCGGAACAGCATTGCAGCTTCAAGAGAAGCGAACGCCGTGCCAGCGTTATAGTAATTATAACGCCGTCAAAACGTAACCACCGCATCCACCCGCGCATTGGGCAACTTGGCCCTCCCTCCGAGGAACCCCAACTCCACAAAAAACTGCACCGCAACGACCTCTGCTTGGCAGGCCCTCAACATTCCGAGCGCGGCGGCAGCCGTGCCACCCGTCGCAAGAACATCATCAATGAGAACGACTTTCTCACCCGCGGTAATCGCGTCGGTGTGCATCTCCACCGAAGCCTCGCCATATTCCAGCGCGTAAGCCGCGGCCTGCGTCTTCCACGGTAGCTTACCCTTCTTGCGGATCGGAACGAATCCAACGCCGAGGTGAAAAGCCAGCGCGGCGCCGAAAATGAACCCGCGCGCGTCGATCCCGACAACCTTCTGCACCCCCAACCCTGTGAGTTGGTTCGCAAACATCAGGATGGACTCACGGAAGAGATCCGCATCAGCCAACACCGGCGTGATGTCTTTGAAAACAATGCCCGCCTTCGGGAAATCGGGAACATCACGGATCGCCGCACGCAACCGGGTAGCATCAGCCATGGATGCGCTTCTGCCAAATTGACCGCGCCACCGCAAGCTCGCGCCCGAGCGACCAGCAGCTTCTTACGGAGGTGGCTACTTCTCTTTGACCGCGCCAGCCAATGCTGGCGCCCTTGCGACATGCAGCTTATTATGATGGTGGTTACTTCTATGACGGGCCTTGTTGTTACTAAGACGCCACTTCTGCTTATGCTGGGTTCGACTGCACCCGCACCGGAGAGATCTTTCAGCGACTGCGGAAATCCACCCACCGCATCACAGAAACCAATCCACGCAAATCCGTAATCTGCGGTTCAAACGTGCATTGGAGAGCGTCGTCTGTCGCCCAATTCTCCGGTCGTCCCGATCGGCAAACGCGTTCGAAGCATTCTACGCCGCGCCGCCTGCCTGCTGTTGTTCGCTGAGTAACTTCGGCGATTTGCCGAAACTTTCAGCCACGCTCGGGATCGGAGTCTGATTTTCGTTCCCCAGGATGTCTTTGCGCTGGTGGGCTTCGTCCTTGGCGCGGAACTTCACGCCGACCAGCTTCGACACGCCGTGCTCTTCCATGGTCACGCCATAGAGCGCATCGGCGCGGGCGATGGTGCGCTTGTTGTGGCTGATGACCACGAACTGCGACTGCCCCACGAAGCGATCGAGGATCTTGATGAATCGATTGATGTTCGACTCGTCGAGTGGCGCGTCCATTTCGTCGAGAACACAGAACGGCGACGGCTTGACCATGTAAATCGAGAAGAGCAGCGAGACCGCGGTCATCGTCTTCTCTCCACCGGAGAGGAGCGAAATGCTCGTGAGCTGTTTGCCGGGCGGCTTCGCGATAATCTCGATGCCGCACTCGAGCGGATCGGTGTCATTCGTGAGAATGAGGTTCGCCTGGCCACCGCCAAAGAGCTCCTTGAACATCTCCTGGAAGTTCAAACGGATCTTCTCAAACGTGTCGGCGAAGAGTGTGCGCGTCGTTTCGTTGATCTTGTTGATCACCGAAATGAGCTCTTCCTTCGCGTTGATCGTGTCGGCCGTTTGCTGCTCGAGGAAGCCGTGGCGTTGCTCGAGTTCCTCGTATTCCGAGATCGCGTCGAGGTTGACCGGACCGATTGATGAGAGGCGGGTGTCGAGTTCCTTGATCAGGCCTTCCACACGCATCCAGTCGATGGCGGCCGCCTCTTCGGCAATTTGCGCGGCGGACTGCTCGTCATCGACGCTTTCGCCCTGCATCGCGGCGGGCGCTTCGGCTTCCGCTTCACCGGTTGCCTCAAACTTGCGAATGCGTTTACCGATATCGCGCAGGCACGCGGTGAGCGCGTAGCTGTCCGGCACAAACTCGCGGAGCTCGATCTGGTAGCGCTTTTGAATGTGATCGGCGATCGAATTGGCCTTCAATTCGAGCTGCGTCACCCGCACTTCGATCGCACCCTTCTGCTCTACCGCCAACGATTGGTCGCGACGTGCCATGCGCAGACGCTCTGCAGACTCCTGCGCCGCGGCGACGACGCCGCCGCGTTCCTCTTGCAATGCAAGCACCGCTTCCTCCGCAGATCCCACCGAACCGCGCAGACGCTCCACGTTTGCCTCGATCTCCACGTTTTCGACTTCGAGCGCGGCACGGCGGTCCTCGTAATTCGAGATGTCTTTGCGCCGCTCTTCCATTATCTGTTGGAGTTCTTCGATACGCGCTTCCATCGGTTCGCGCTGATGGTGCAACAACGTGTGGCGCTGGCGCGCGGTGGCGACTTTCACCTTCCGGTCATTCAGCTCTGCCGCGATCTCGTTTTCCTGCGCGCGCAGGGATTCCATGCCCTGCTGCAATTCAGAACGTTGAGAGATCAGCCCCTCAAATTGCTCCATCGCGCCCTTCACTTCGGCTTCAAGCTCCGCCATGCGCGCCGCCGCTTCCGCAAGGCGCGCCTCAGCGTTCTGCTTTTCCCATTCCAAGGATTGCGACTTCTTGCCGGCTTCTGCCTGCTCGCGCTCCTGCAGCTGCACCTGGGCGCGCAGCGTCGTCACTTGCACCGCCGCATTCTGCTTCTCCTCACGCGCATCGTTGATCGTCGACTGCGCTTCGGAAATTGCGGTCGCCAGTTCCTGGTGACGTTCTGAAATCGCGGCGAGCTTGCCGCGCATTTCAGTCGCCTCGGCGTCGAGCACGGCAATCTGATTCTTCTTCGCGAGGATCGAGCTGTTTGCATCGGACGCGCTGATGCCGCCCTGCAAGATGCCGTGTCCAGTGATCACTTCGCCCGCGAGCGTGACGATTGCCGACCCGCGCATCTGCGGGAAAATACGGAGCGCTGTTTCGATATCCGGCACGAGTGCCGTGTGGTTGATCAACCGCTCGACGAGGCGCGCGACTTCCGGCTGCGGCGTGATCTTGTTGATCAACCAATCGATCGCGCCCTCGGGCAGCTGCATGGTCTCGTTCGTGATGTGCACGAAGACGCTGTCGAGATCGCGCAACGCGAGCGAAGCCTTGCCGAGCTTCTGATGCGTAAGCGTCTTCATCACGGACTCCGCGATCATCGTGTCCTTCATCACGATGGCCTGGAGATTCGCGCCCAGCGCGGCTTCCACGGCAGGAACGAATTCCGCAGGAACATCGATGCACTGCGCGAGCGCGCCGTGGATCGCGGGTTTGAAGAACTCTGGATTATCCAACCCGCGAAGCACAGCCTGCGTGCCTTCACTGAGGCCTTCGCCGCCAGCCACGAGTCCGCGCAGCACTTCGAGGCGCGATTCGCGATCGGCCAGCCCGCGTTGCGCCTCGCGCATCGATTGATCAACGGCGGCGATTTCCGACTGCAGTTCGCGCAAGCGCGCTTCCGCCGCGGTGAGCGCGGCCGTCTTCTCTTCGAGGAACTGCAGCGTCCGGTTGAGATCACCCGTCGCAGTGGAAAGCTGCTCATTCACGCGAGCGAACGCCGTCTCCACCTGGCTAAGCTCGCCCGCCAGCGCGGCGAGACGCGCTTCCGCCGCCTCCTTTTGCTGCAGCGCGCCACCGGACTGGGCGCGCAAACTGCCGAGCCGGCTCTCGACCCGTGAAGCTTCGAGCACGAGCGATTGAATTCGCGAGTCCGCTTCCTGCCGCTGATGCGTGAGCCCCGCCGCGCGCGACTGCACTTCCTCCATATGACGCAATTCGGAAGCGAGCGTTTCCGAGAGCTGCGAAATCTGCAGATCCGTCTCCCGAAGCTGCGATTCCGCGGCGCCAAACTTTTCCTCCGCGCCGGCAATATCGGAACGGTAACGCTCGATCAGCGATTCAAACTCGGTCGAGCGCTCCGCATTGAAAGCAAGCCGGCTTTCATGGTTGCCGATTCGCTGGCGATAGTCCTGCACGCTCTGCCGCGCCGCCGCGAGCCGGCCTTCCATTTCCTCGAGCGCGGCGCGATGCGCATTCGCCTGCTCC
>CBHXZU010000400.1:0-6129 GCA_966125105.1 uncultured Prosthecobacter sp. | reverse complement strand
GTGCGCGCGGCAGAGGGGCGCCCGGCCGGGACCTATTTCCCGCCGCTCGTGCCGCTGCGCGCCCAGTAAGCCAGCGCAAGGAATCACTGGCGCGTCGCCAGGAACGCTTTAACTAGAGAAGGGACCTTTTTCGTCATGACCATCGCTGACCAGATTCACGACTTCGGCAAGCGCGCCCGCGCGGCGGCTCGCCAGTTGCGCCAGTTGAGCGCGGAGCAGAAAAACGCCGGGCTGCGCGCCATGGCCGATGAAATCGTCTCGGCCGAGCCGGAACTCCTCGCGGCCAATGCGCAGGATGTGGAGAAGGCGAAGGCCTCCGGCCTCAGCGCGGCGATGATCGACCGGCTCACGCTGAACTCGAAGCGCCTCGTGGCCATGGCGGACGGTATTCGCCAGGTTGCGGATCTGCCGGATCCCGTGGGTGAAAAGATCCGCGATTGGACCCGGCCCAATGGGCTCAATATCCAGAAGGTCCGCGTGCCGATCGGCGTGATCGGAATCATTTACGAGTCGCGTCCCAACGTGACGGCCGACGCCGCGGTGCTGTGCGCGAAGACTGGCAATGCCACGATCCTGCGCGGGGGAAGCGAAAGTATCGCGAGTAACGTGGCGATTGCTGCGGCGCTGGCGAGGGGCGGGGCGAAAGCGGGTCTGCCGCAGGACGCCATCCAGCTCATTCCGGTCACCGACCGCGAGGCGGTGAAGGTGATGTGCGAGATGGATCAGTTCATGGACTGCATCGTCCCGCGCGGCGGCAAGGGATTGATCGAGACGGTCGTGCGCCATGCCCGCATGCCGGTCATCAAGCACTACGACGGCATCTGCATCATTTACGTGGATGAAGCGGCGGATCAGGAGATGGCGAAGTCGATCGTTTTGAATGCGAAGTGCCAGCGCCCGGGCGTCTGCAACGCGATCGAGACGGTGCTCGTGCATGCAAATGCGGCGGAGAAGTTTTTCGCGACGACTGGCGCGGCGCTGCTCGAAAAAGGCGTGCAGTTGCGTTGCGACGAACGGGCTTTTTCGGGGCTGTCGAAGCTGAATGAGAAGCTTGTGGTGAAAGCGACGCCCGAAGATTTCCGCACCGAATTCCTCGATCTCATCCTCGCGGTGAAAGTGGTAGATTCGCTCGAAGAAGCCGTGGCGCACATCGAGAACAACGGCTCGCATCACAGTGACGGGATCATCACCCGCGATGAGGTGAAAGCGGAGCGGTTCCTGGCCGAAGTGGACAGCGCCACAGTCTATTGGAACGCCAGCACGCGGTTCACGGACGGCGGCGAGTTTGGCTTCGGCGCGGAGATCGGCATCTCGACCGACAAGCTGCATGCGCGCGGCCCGATGGCGCTCGAAGAGTTGACGACCTACAAATACGTCCTGCGCGGAAACGGGCAGATCCGCGGGTAAACGCGCAGGATTCACCGCGACGACGCGACGGGCGCGACGACATACAAAAGGGCGCATTGAACCGCGGCGGACGCGGCGGACGCGGCGCGCGCGGCGGCGCTGCAAGATGGCGAAAGTCTGGCTATGCGCTTGCGGCAGAGTCTCATTTCGTTTTCGGAGCAAGGTTCGAACGTGGAGGCGTGTTCTCGGAGGGGCGAACACCAGGACGCCCTCTGCGCGAAGCGCAGCCCTAGTCGTTCCAGTTCAATTTTAGGTGGCCCGCAATGAGACCTCTTGATTGTCAATTGTCCGCTTGGTGGAATGTCTTCTCACGCTCCTCCATTGCTGCCGCTTCGCGGCAGAGGGCGTCCTGGTGTTCGCCCCTCCGAGACGCATTCCTGACGCTCGGGGGCGCGTTTCTGTTGGATCGCCGCTGATGCCCGCGCTTGCTCCTTGATTCGCATCCGGCTACTGGCGGCGGCGATGTCGCTCCATTCGCTGGTAAAGTCGGTCTTCTATCGGCTCGGTTTCAGCATCAAGCGAGTGCGTCCTGTCACAAAGAAGGTCGGCGGCACAGGGCGGCCCGGCCAGACGGAGCAGATCCGCGGGATGCTGCACGCGACCGATCCTTACGCGGGATTCGACGCCGCGCAGTGTCCGCTCGATTTGCACGGTTGGGGAAGCGAATCGGCGGCTTTTGCCGAAATGGTCCGCGCGGTGCGCCCGAAGCTGATCGTGGAGGTCGGCACGTGGAAAGGCGCGAGCGCGATTCGCATGGCGGACGAAGTCGCAGCGGCAGGTCTGGATTCGCAAATCCTCTGCATCGATACCTGGCTCGGCGCGCTGGAGTTTTGGACGGCGCAGGAAGACCCCGAACGTTATAAGAGCCTCAAGCTCAAGAACGGCTGGCCACAGGTTTATTACCAGTTCCTGGCGAACGTCTGCCACAAGGGCCACCAGCAGCGGATCATCCCTTTTCCCCAGACCTCCGCCACGGGCGCGCTCTGGCTGCGTTACTTCGGCTTCACGGCTGACCTCATCTACGTCGACGCTTCCCATGAGGAGGAAGACGTTTACGCCGACTTGATCGCCTATTGGGAGGTGCTCGCGCCTGGCGGCGTGATGTTTGGCGATGACTGGACTTGGGACGGAGTCCGCCTCGCGGTGCTGCGATTTGCGCGGGAGGCGGAGGTCACTTACCGGTTCGTCGCCGACAAGTGGGTGCTGGACAAGCCCGGCAAGAGGCGGGAATAGGGGACGCCAATTCTGCTCCCACAATAGAATCAGAAGATCACCATGAACCGTCGTCAATGGATCCTCGCCGTCGCTCTCCTGCCGGCCCTTTTTAACCTCAACCTTGCTCAAACCGTGAATGCTGCTGAATCTGCCAAGTCCGATGCCGCCACCAACAAGATCGTCGTCGGCGGCGGCTGCTTCTGGTGTGTCGAAGCGGTGCTCCAGCGCCTGCCGGGAGTGACGAAGCTCGTTTCCGGATATTCCGGGGGCCACGTGAAGAACCCGACCTACGAGCAGGTGTGCGAAAAGAACACCGGGCACGCGGAAGTGGTGCAGGTGGAGTGGGATCCATCGAAGACGAAGCTCGAGACCGTGCTCGACGTCTTTTTCGCCTCACACGACCCGACTACGCCCAACCGCCAGGGTAACGATGTCGGCCCGCAATACCGCTCGGTGATTTATTACGCGAACGACGAGCAGAAGAAGGCGGCGGAAGAGGCGGTAAAACGAGCGGGAAAGGAATGGAAAAACCCGATCGTCACCGAGATCGCGCCGCTCAAGGAGTTCTACTCGGCGGAGGATTACCACCAGAACTACTACAACCTGAACAAGGACAAGAACCCGTACTGCTCGTACGTGATCGGTCCAAAAGTGAACAAGCTTGTGCAGAAGGGGATCATCAAGGCGGAGTAAGGCGCGCGGCAGGCGGCAACGAAAGGAGCGCGGAAAGCCAGTCTTCTCAAGACGCCTAAAAGAGCTTCCGCTGATTCTTTTGTCGGACAAGAACCACAGAAAGTGCGTGTAAAAATCGCGCAGGAAAAGCCGGTCATCCTGCTATGGAGCCTAAGCGACTGAACGGACCCCGAGCCACTCGCGAGGAATCCATCGCCGGGAGGAGACCTTTTCAAAGGTCCGGTTTTCTCAGGTTCTTTAGGATGAAGCTTCAGCGACTAAAGGGCCCCGAGTCACGAGGACAATCTCATCGCCGGCGAAACAGTTGTGGGGAACGGCTCGGGGTCATCCTCGTGCTTCGTGCTAAATAGTCCCCATGCTTGAGGACTGTTCTCAAGTTGTGTGTTCCCGGCGATAACTCTCTCGCGGGTGGCCTTAGGCTCCCTACCAAAGAACCTCAGGTCTGATGACGATTCTCAAAAGGGGTGCTCCCGGCGACAGATCTCTTGCGGGTGGCTCGGGATCCTTCAGTCGCTTGGGCTCCACAGCAGGATGACCGGCTTTTCCTGCTGGATTCTTGCCCAACAGACAATCCGCCGATCGCGGTTGGGTTCTCAGGATGACTGGCTTTTCTTATGACAGGCGTTTCGCGCTTCATTCTGACTGTGAAAAATGCCCTACCCTTCCCAATCCACCCACCTCACCAGCGGCGCGAGCACTGATTGGCCGTCGTGGTGCCAGGTGATCGGGGGGAGTTGCATTTGCCCGATTGCGCAGATCCGGAGAGCGCCGAAGGTCGCGGCGGTCGCCGCGTTTTCTGCAGTCGAAGGCCAGATGCCGACGGTGCTGAGGTGCGGGCGAAGCGGGGCGACAACCTGGGGCAAGTCGTCTGGGAGAGGCTTCACGAAAATTACCCGGTTGAGCGGCGAGACGGGGAAGCCGGGCGTGCGGTCGGCAATCACTGTCCATTCCGTTCCGGCACTGGCGAAAACTTTCACCGAAGCCCCATTGGCAGCTCGAAACCCAAGTTCGTCGCGCAAGGACTGGATCGCATTGGCTTCGCTCAAGGTGAGCGTCGCCCGAGGCTCCGCAGTCGCGAATGCCGCCATCTCCTCCGCAAGCCGAGCAGCATAGCCTTCCACGGTCAGTCCACCGCTTTCGCCAACGAAGTAGACGGTCGGTGAAAGGCAGCCTTGCTGATCGAAGACGGAAGCGTCGTGGGCGGCGCCGGCCGCGCTCTCAAGAGCGGGATCATCGAACACGATGCCGAAGCTGAGCTTGTGACCGTGGGGCACAAAAATCTGGTGCGGCGCACTCCGGGACCGGAACGAATCGATTGTCTCATCGGAGCCGAAGACGATTACCGCGTCGGCTTCGTGCAGCCAGTTGTCGGGCAGTTCCGTCGAGGTCTCGACCGCCTCATGCCAGGCTTCGGGGAGCCGGCGCAAAAATTCGCCGATTTCGGGAAGCCCCGCCGAGGGAAGTTTGCAGCGGTTCCACGATCCGACGAGCAATCCTCGCATCAGCGTTTGCAGCGCGGCCGCTGGGGTATTCCCGCTGAGGATGTGCAGAATGCGACTGGGTGGAACTGCTCGCGCATGGCCTTTCCCGTAGGGAATGAAGCGGTCGAGCGCCTCTTCGTGACCGAGTTCCAGGCGGACCAGCTCGAGCAGTCCTTCCGGCTTCACATCGCCGAGGAATGGAAAGTCACGGGCAGCTTCGGCAAGGACTGCCGCGCGCTCACGCGTGGTGCCGAGCGAAGGAGGCGTCGCTGGAGTTGCGCCTGAGGGGCGGGCGACCCCCCTGGTTTGGGCGCTTGAGTTGCTGGCGCGGGCCCTTCGCATCGCTTCGTCTGCCGAGCGCGAGCATCCGCGCGGAAGTGCCGCCGGATCGCGGCCGATCAGCAGGAATCCATCTTCCGTCCGCACTGCGACGTCCGCCGTCTGGATGGCCAAGACGCTGCCGACATTCGCGAGATCGATGATCCGCAAGATTCCGCGTTTGCCGATTCCGACCTCTTCGCCGGTCTCAGGAGAGATCACCTCTGCTCGCACCCATGGTCCGCCCCGATGTGCATTGCCCAGCCCTCGCGAGTAGAACTGCGACGCGAGCTCGCACATGCCGTATTCATTCCAAACCTGCTCGCTTGGCAGGCCGAGTCGATCCTGGAAGCGCGCGTAGAGTTCCTCCTTCGGAATGTCGCGGCCACTTCCTTTGAACCCGCCGGTTTCCACCGCGTAGCTGCCGGCTTTCAGGTGCACGCGACGATCGCCGAGCCAGTCGAAGAGATTGAGGAAACCCAACGCGGTGCCGAAGGCCGCGACCGTCTCCGATGGCCGAATCAGTTTCAGGAACGCATCGAGCCGGTCGCCATTCAGCGAGCCGTCGGCGTTGCACATGAAATAGCCGTCTCCGAACTCCCACTTCCACGCGTGCGTGGCGATCGTGCCAAACATGTGGAAGAGCGAGGAGTCCGGCACGTCGCGCGGCGACGGTGTGAGAAAGATCGCGTGATCGACGGTCGTGCTCACCGCGCTCCATCCCGCGAGGACGGCTGCGTCGTAGAGCTTGGTGTCGCGCAGGTGATGCTCGCCACGCGTCTCGCCGGTGGTGCCACTCGTGCGAAACGCCTGCGTGACCATATCCGGCGGAAAGCAGGAGAGGCGATACTGTTTAAACATCGCCTGCGGCACTGCAGGGATATCGCGCCAATGAATGGCCGCCGGTTGTTTGGCACACCACGCGGCGTAGGGAGCGTTCCAGCGCTTTTGGAAGGCATGGATCTCGAGCGCGAGTTCGTTGAACTCCAACTCGCCGAGGTCATGCCGCATCGCG
>CBHXZU010000399.1:0-6152 GCA_966125105.1 uncultured Prosthecobacter sp. | reverse complement strand
GCAGCAGTTGATCATTGCGCGCCCTGAAATCCGTGAGTTCATCGGCGGTCTCCCCATGGTCCCCTACGCAGAGCCGTGGATGGACCGGGTGGATGCCATGAAGAAACTGCAGGGTTGGGGAGATACGTCGATCACCTACTTCTACGACCTCGCGCGCTTTGGTGAGCAACTTTTGCTCTCCATCCGTTACGGCTTATGGAGCGAGGTTTTCAACTCCAGTTCGGCCGTGAACTGGGCGCGCGATTTTCGCCCAGAGGTCCAGCAGTACGTGCACGCCTATCGCGCTGTGACGGGTGTCGACCTCGGTGTTCCTGTCTCGGATCCGAGCGCCGGCGATCGCCTGGCCCCGCCATCCGTGCATCTTCGCCGTCGGCTGGAAGTTCAGAAGGCCCATGGAGCAGGCAGCAATGGCGCCGGCCCCGCAGTAGCAGCGCGCAAGGGCAGGAGAAGCCAGGCCATCGCCCCCTCGCGACCGGCTGCGGCCCGGCCCGAGATGGAGTTCACTGAGGACTTTTAGCCGCCAGCAATCCTGACCGGTGCTCGACTTCACGTCAGCGCTGTATCTCGGCTTCCGCCATTCCAGCTCTTCCCTGCGGCCCTGGTCGACATTCTCCACTGGAGCGCCAGCCGCTCTGCTCGAACCGCCTGAATCGGCTTCAATAGCAAAGAAGCTCGCAGAGCTGCAGGGATGCGAAGCGGCCGTCCTCGGCACTTCCACTTTCCACCTCGCGTGGGACCTATTCGGTTTACTCGCTCAAGAACCCATCACCGTCTTTATGGACGCAGGAATCTATCCTATCAGTCGCTGGGGCGTGCAGCGCGCCCAAATGAAGGGCGCCGTAGTGCGCAAGTTCGCTCACGGTGTTCCAGCGGCGCTAGAGCAAGAACTCGCGGCCGCCCCGCGCGGACGACAACCAGTGATTGTCGCGGATGGCTACTGTCCGGGCTGTGGCCGGAACGCGCCGCTTTCGGAGTATCTCGCCCTGGCCCGCGCGCACCGCGGGTTGCTCGTGACGGATGATACCCAAGCCCTCGGGATGCTTGGCCGCTCGCCAAGCCAGCGGATGCCGTATGGCCACGGTGGCGGCGGGAGCCTTCGGTGGAGCGGCGTGAGCGGACCGGATGTGCTGGTTTTCAGCTCTCTCGCAAAAGCCTTCGGCGTGCCCCTGGCTGTTCTCGCCGGCAGCACGGCCCGAATCCGTCGATTCGCCCGAAAGAGCCTCACTCGCGTGTTCTGCAGCCCGCCGTCCGTCGCAATCCTCCGTGCCGCGGAACACGCCCTGGCCTCCGAGCAAAAGATCGGGGCCGCGCGTCGAGAGACGTTGCTCGCGCTTGTGCGACGCTTCCGCCGTGGAGTGAAGGCGGCCGGGCTGGCGCTGTCCCGCGGATTGTTTCCCGTGCAGGCCATTCCCGGAACGCCAGACGTGCCCGCTGCCACTCTCCAGCGCCGTCTCGAGGATCGTGGAGTGCGCGCGGTGCTGAATCGCGGAGAGGATGGAAACCCGCGCCTCACATTTTTACTCACCAGCCGGCACACCCCAGCGGAGATCGATGGTGCGGTCGCAGCCATCCTCGATGCCGCAGGGAAACCTTCACCAAAACTCGAGCCTGAACCCATGGAGGACCCTTATGCGCTTCTACAACTCTGAAACCGAAGACCTCACATTCGAAAGCGCGGAGTGGGAAGAATCACCGCTCACAGTCCTCGGCGGGCCGCTGGGTGGCAACATCTCCAAAGCCGCGCTCAAAGCCTTGCAAAATGGCCGCGAGAGCGTCGCCGTGAAGCTCGCCATCCTCCGCGGCCAGCGCGATGAGAACGTCCTGACGAATCTGGTTTTCGACGGTCGGCACCCGGACCGCAAGGGGCGCAAACTCCTCCCGTCGGAACCCGACTTCGCGCAATTGAGCCGGGAATGGATTCAAATCCGGGACAGCTTGGTTCGTCCCGCGTTGGGAACTCCGGCACCGAGAAGGACGACCGGTGAAGCTTGGGTCCGCGAGTTGGCTCCGTTGCTCAACAAGCACCGGGGCGACATCCCGCTCGAGTTCTTGATCGGCTGGATCGCGGTCGAATCCGGCGGACAAATCGTCATCGTTACGCCCTCCCTTGGCGAGCGTGGATATTTCCAGATTCACCCTGACGAATCAAAAACCCTCAAGCTGGACCACCCGCGGCTGACTACGGATTCCGAATACTCGATCCAGGCCGGCATCCAACTCGTGCGGAGTTATGTTGCGAAAGCCCAGCAGTTGGGATTTTCGGCTGGCACCGACCTCTTCTGGCACATCGTCAAGCTCCAGCACTGGCTCCCGCTGGGTGTTCAGACGATTCTCGCGCACCTGCGGCAAAACGGAGTCCGACCCACCACGTGGCAGGAGTTTCGCGAACACGTTCTCGCCAATCGCGGGGAAATCTTCCGCCAAACTTGCGAGACGTATTACCGCAATCGCCCCGCCGCCTCGCGCCCTGATCTGGTGCACAAGTGCCTAACCAAGCCAGGCAGCAACTGGGAGCCCGGGGTTGGCATCGCCAACGCGGAAAAAGTTTTTTCCCGCGGCCGGGACTTGGCCCGTGCCGCTGGTTTGTAACCTCCACCACTAACTACGAATATGATGACACCCTCCGCTTCGCCTGAGCTCGACTTCGAGGAAGATCAATTCTTCTCCCTGCCTTCGCTGGGCTCGATCACCGACACCATCGGCTCGTTTGTCGGCTCACTCAAGAATCGCATCCAGGACCGCACCGCATTTAGTCCGCGTGACAAGCGCAAGGGGACTCGGGACATGAAGAAGGTGTATGCGCTGGTCCTCCATCAAATGGCCTTCAGCCGGGGGAGCAAAAACACCAGGTACGACGGGGTCACCGCTCATTTCGCGATTCTGCCGGATGGTCAAATCCTTCAGCTCCATCCGCTCAGCGCGTTGTTGTGGAGTTCGAATGGCTTCAATAACGGAAGCGTCGCCGTGGAGTTTGCGGGGAACTTTCCGGGAACCAATGGTCGGTGGTGGTACAACTGCCAAAAGGACAAGAAAACAGGTGAACTGCAGGAAAAGGAAAACGAGAAATGCTGCGCCTATCTTAAGACGCCCCAGGGTCGCAAGGATCAGAAGGGTTGCGAGTATCTTACCTGGAAACGCCAGCGCGTGACGCCGGAGCAGATCGAGGCCGGGCGCTATCTAGTCGATCATCTCGTCCGTGAGATGAAGCTCACTCACATCCTCGCGCATCGCCAGTCGAGTGGTACCCGCGACAATGATCCAGGGCCCGATATTTGGTACGGCGTTGGCCAGTGGGCGATCGAGAAACGTGGGCTGAAGGACGGCGGGCCGGGCTTCAAGGTCGGGGATGGCAGTCCTATCCCGGATTCCTGGCGCAATTGGGGCCGCGGCGCGGGAGGCACTCCGCTCGTTCCCGAGACAAGCGAAGAGGAATCGAGCGGCGCGGAACTGGAGTCCCTCGAGGCAGGGAGTGACCCGTCTAGCGAGTGGACGGAGGAGGAACTGCAATACAGCATCATGGTCAGCCCGACTTCACCGGGCGACGACCGCTTCCGCATCACGGCCCGCCGCAAGCGTCCGTCGACGCTGATGTTTCCGTTCAGTACCGTCTGCCTGCTCGAGCGGCATCACCTCGGCGGCAAGAAAGTCAGCCGCGTCACCGGCACGCTCATCGCGCCGCAGGTGGTGCTCACGGCGAAACATTGCCTCACGCGCACGGATGTCCGAACCGCAGAGGAGGGCAAACGCCTGAGCCACATCGTCGTGACACCCGGAGCGGATCTCTCTGCACCGCGGGATCAGCGGCCCGGAAATCCCTGCAGCATCACGGCGACTGCTGCCGCGTTCCGGGTTCATCCGACGCTGGATTTCGGCGTGATCATTCTGCCGAAGCCATTTCGCCGTCCCGCGCAATTCATGCGTCTGCAGCCGCAGTGGAAGGCCGCAGCCGGCGCGCGTCTCACCATCGCTGGCTATCCCTGCGACAAGCCGCGAGGAACGATGTGGGGGCACTCGGAAAAGATCGAGCTGGCCGACGTTTCGGCCACTCACCTGCGCTACTTGATCGACACGTGTCCCGGCCACAGTGGCAGCCCGATCTGGTGCATGGGCCCAAATGCGACGCGATATCTGGTCGGCGTCCACACTAATGGCACAGGCGGTTGCAAGAACGACCCGCGGACTGGCACTTGCCAGCCCACGGGTGCCCCCGTCGCTGCGCTTCCGGGCAAAAACAAGGGAGTGCGCATGACCTGCGAAGTGGTCGAGCACATCCAGAAATGGTGCCGCGAATTTCGCGTGGCCGAACCGACGATCGACGCGGCCTCGCTCAAAACCTGCGCCCGCTGACGTCCCTCACGCCCGAGTGACCCAATCCAAAACCCACAAATATGAATCCAACGCTAAATTTCGAAGCCGAGCACCTTGAACTCGAAGAAGAATCCTCCTCGTGCGGCCCCAAATGTCATTGCGCTCATTGCCAGGGCGGAGGTGTGTCGGGGGAGGAGGATTCTGAAGCTGACTTCGAAGCCGACTTTGAAGCGGCGGAAGACTTCGAAGACTCGGAGAGCGCCCTTGAGGCGGCCGACTTTGAATACGCTGAAGAGGCGCTCGCGGATGAAGCGGACTTCGAAGCTCCGTTCGGAGAGGAATCCTTCACGGAGGAAGCATTCGATTGCAATGCGGTGGCGACGAATTGCGATATGACCGCTGCCGACGAGAAAAGAGTCCGCAAGGCGGGGAAACCGGAAGGGGATATCCTCGACCGCACGCAAGGTGACCGCACACTAAACCTGGCGCTTCAACTCACCGACTATAACGTCAACGACTGGCGCGCCGGACAAAAGGAGCGTCACAACCTCGGGCTATTGCGCATCCAGGAGTTCATCAAGGAGCGCCGGGCGGAAATCCTTGCCGCTCCCAACGGGATCCAAGTCTCGATCACCGGTTCGGCCAGCCAGACGGGAAGCAAGGAATACAACGACACGCTCTCGTGCAAACGCGCGACGTGCGTGGCGAATCACCTCCGCGCGTTCCTCGAGCCGGCGTTGCAGCCAAAAGTTCGCTTCGTGGTCACGGGTGAGGGCTTCCAAAAGGCGACCTGCAAAGGGACAGACTGCGAACTTGGCGAGTACCGCTCCGTTCTCATCTGCGTGCATCGGCCGGAAAAGAAACCGCCACCAGTTCCGATCGTGCCTCCAGGTTGGAATAAATACCGGATCCGCAATTGCTCTTACAAAACGGAAGGCATCGGCGATGTCATCGTGGACGAGCTTTTGAAGCGGGGCATCGACGCGCTGCCCGAGTCGCTGCGACGCATTCTGAGTGAAACTCCGGCCGGCCAGAGCCTTCTCAAGAAAGGTCTCAACTTTCTGATCTCCAAATTGAAGTCGCTCCTGCTGAAGGCGCCCGGTGCTCTCGGGAAGTTGTTCGGAGCTATTTCCAAATTCCTCAGCCGAATTCCCCTCCAGATCATTCGCGATACCGGGATCTTCCAAATCGTCGAGACTGGGAAACCTGACGCCAAGGAACTCGTCCTGCGCTACACCGGCTTTGGTTTCCGCATCTTGATTCCTCGCGACGCCATCGCCGGCATCCCGGATTTCGTCCTCAACGAGGCGAGATCGCTGCTGAAGAAGGCCCTGAACTTGGATGATTTTGCGATCGATATCCTTTTCAGCGTCACCGGAAAAATCCCCACCATCGAGTCCACCACGCCTGGGCCTTTCAGGGATTTTCAGACCAGTCGGTTGGTGAAGTTGAAAGTCTTCGAGGGTCCTGGCGAATCGCTGAAAGGCATCCAATTGGGAACGGTCTTCCTCGGCTTCAGCTCGCAACCGTTCATCCATCCAGATCCGGCAAAGCGCATCAAAATCTCGTGCAGCGGCTGCGCTCCGAGCCAAATCCCGGTGAAGATCGGCAGCGGTTCAGGCTTCGAAGTCGTGGCTCCGACAAAAGGCTCGCTGGTCGACTGCGCCTGCAAGTGCGAACCCGTGAAGATCACGCAGGGAGGAATCTCCCGCCTGACCACCCGGCGGATTGCAATCAATCGGGCGTTAGCCGCTCGGCGCCCAGCAAAAGGTCGCGCGCCTCAGCGTGCCGCTGTGCGCTAGACGTCAGATGCATCGAGGTCCAGTCACTGCCGGCGAGCAAAG
>CBHXZU010000398.1:0-6152 GCA_966125105.1 uncultured Prosthecobacter sp. | reverse complement strand
GGTCGCTCGCATTGGTTGCTTTTTGAATAAAGGGCGGAAGCAGAAGCGGAGCGTCCAGCATCGGACGCACTTCCACCAAAGGGCCGATCGGATCGATGAGGGACGACTCGCGGGCGGCGCGAAGAGCCTTCCTTTGAGGGGCGGGAATGTTTACATGATCAGGCGCTGGCCAACAGGTAAGTATTCCCAGCGCCGCCAAGGCTGCGAACCCAAAAACCCACGCGGCAAAACTCGAAGTTTTGACCGGGCGGGGTGTGATTTCGTCCGCGATTTCGACAAATGTTGCGCTGGAAGGGGTTGGTTCCGGCGCGTTGGCTAGTCGCGGCGCGATTGGAAAATCGATCAGGCTCGTCGTGGGGCGTGTGATGATCCCGAGTTCATTCAGCGCCTCCCGATCTACCTCGAGCAGACCGGCCATGATGCGAGCCCTGGCCTCAGCGAGGCTGGCCACTCCTAACCGGGCATCCACGACGAGCGGTTCGGCGGCCCCGGCGGAACGGAAACGATTATTCTCAAAGCGCCAATCCAACCAGTTGGGGAGCCATGACTTATCGGCATCCGAGCCTGGCTCCGCGGACGGGGATGCAGGCTCGCCTTTCACCACCAGGACGATAATGCGCTCTTCGCCGCCCGCAGCTTTGAAAAGTCGCAAATGCTCCGCTAGGGTGGGTGACTTCCCAGATTTTGGCGAAACGACCAAGATGAGATGCTGCGCAGCCACCAAGCTGTCGGCATAACTCTCCAACTGAGCGGGATCTGCCGGATCCGGTGAAATGGAAATGCGCTCGGGGTAGGGAACTCCAAACCGGCTCGGGCGGCGAATGAGGGGACGCGGGATGCGTTCACCGTCAAATTCGCGATATAACCAATCGCACCACGCGGCGTCTTCGAAGAGAAAACTGACAACAGCCCAGTTCGGCGCGAGCGCTGGAGTGCTCGCAGCATCATCCATCGTCACGCCGGAGTCTTGCGGGGCCAGGTTCGACTTCGCTGCCGACATTGGGGAACCGTTATAGCAATTATAAGGCCAATTCGCACCCCGTAACGCTTAGGAGTCAGACTGGAAACATCAGGGGCGTCCGGGAAAAACTTACCCCGCCGTGGTCATAAGACACGCGGCGGGGCTTGGAAAGGGAAGCCTTCAGGTTCTGCAGCCCAAAAGGCTCGCGGGAATCAGGTTGCCGGTCGGCTACAGAACACGGGCGCGCACCGCGCGACGTCCTGCTTGCAGGCGAACTCGGCCGCTGCCTAGAAGATCGGCGACTGCCGCGACGGTCTCGCGGTTGTTGCGGCTATGGGTGCTCACGGCGAGGATCAAGTCACCGAGAGTAAGGTTTTTTTGCGTCTTTTTCATGGTTGGGACTTGGTTGAAGGTTTGATTGAAAGTTGTTTAGGCCACTCTAGCCCGGATCGTGCGACCGTTCGAGGTCAGACGCACTTTACCGCTTTCCAGCAGGTCGCTCACAGCTGCCGCCGTTTCATTCATATTGCGGCTTACGCTGGAGACTGCCAAAACCAGATCACCCAGGGTATAGGCGCCGTTCGTGAGGTGTTTGTGGGTCTTTTTCATTTTCTGATTCCCGGATTGATAAAGTCTAAGTTAGCAGCTGCTGTGCCACTGAGGTCTTTGCTGGGTTTGCAGGTCTTCGTTGGACGGGTCAGCTCGGGAGTTTGTTCAATTGGCGTGATAATTAATTTTCTCCGCTCTTCAACAGGAAAACGAGAAGTAACAACATCTTCTTAGAGCGATCTGAGATACCTCGGTGAAAGGGGCTGCTGCCGATCTGGTGACGGGGCTCTCAGTCTGGGCCGAAAGGAGGAAAGTTTATCAGCCTTTGCGCCCTTGGCCGGCATTTGCGATTCAAATTGCCAGAGTGTCTCTGTGTGTCAGCTCTATCAGCGAGGGTGTATTGTGCGACGACATTTCTCTATCAGTGCCCGACCCAGCGCCATTTTGACACCATTTGCGCGCTGCAGCATACGGCGACGTCGGGCGCAGTTTCCAGCGTCGGATGCGGGCTGTCAAAAATGGAACGTGGCATTGAACACGCGGGTTCATAATGTCCCGACATGCGTTTCCTTGTCCGTCTTTCCATCCTCCTGATTCTCCTGGGCTCAGGGGCATTGGCACCCGCAGAAGAGAAGGAGAAGAAAGAGGAAAAGGCGGCAGTTGAGTTTCATCGGACGGGACGCGCTTTTATCCCGGATCAGCGCTGCTCGATCATCGTGACGAAGGGCTGGCGAATGGAGCGCGAGGAAAAGAGCACCGTCCTGCTCATCCCGGGGGAGAAGGGATCGCAGGCGAATATCATCATCACGTCTTGGGAAACGGACTTTACCCCGGCGCGTCTCGCGAAAGAGGCCGCGGAAAAGATGGAGCCCAATGGCTACACGGTCGAAAAGCCGGAGCCATTCTCCACGTTTTCCAAATTGG
Organism: uncultured Prosthecobacter sp.; assembly: GCA_966125105.1. Taxonomy (GTDB): domain Bacteria; phylum Verrucomicrobiota; class Verrucomicrobiia; order Chthoniobacterales; family Chthoniobacteraceae; genus SXWH01. The sequence goes on along the minus strand of CBHXZU010000398.1, from coordinate 3,718 downwards.
ATGGCCTCCGCCTTGTGGCGAAGGCGCCGGACAAAAAGCGGGTGGGGATCCAATTTATATTTTCCGCTGGGGATAATCGAATCCTGACCCTCACGGGAACGTATGATCAAACGGCCAACGTCAACTTCGAGCAGACCCTGAACCTCGTGATGAAGACGCTGCACCTGCTCGATCGCGCGCCGAATCTCCCGGCGGAACTCGGGACGCGTTTCGGGGATAAGCGTGCCACGATTCGAGTGCCGCTGGGTTGGGACGCGCGCGCTGATGTCCGCGGGGCAAATGCTTTTTCCCCGCCGGTCATACAGCACAGCGAGCAGATGTTCGTGAACTTCGACCGAAGCAATGTGCCGCTCGAGCAATATGCGGCTGCCGAGTCCGGGGGCAGGCAGAAGCCGGAAAGCTTTGTGACCGAAGCCGGCGTGAAGGGCTTCAAAAGCCTGGGCGAGTTGACGACGCCCGACGGCAAGGAGGTGCGGACGGTTACCTACTGCTTTGACGGGCTCGACGGGATGAAGGTCGTGGTGGGCGGCTCGGCGGAGGCGACAGAATGGCCGGCGATCGAGGCGCTCTTCGATATGTGCGCCAAATCGCTCAAAATCGGGCCGGAGCCCGAGGATCAAAAGGCGGACGCGCCGAAGACGGAGGCGATCTAGTTAGCCCACCAACGGAACGCTGCGCTTTTCTCGGGCGCTGAGCACGGCGCTGTCGACGATCTGCTGTCCGATCCGCGAGATCTCCACGGAGAGAGGGCCGGTGACGGGAGCGCCCGTTTTGATGGAGTGGAGGAGATATTCGACAGGATTGCGCTCGGGCGCCTGCAGCGTGTCGCAGGGGACGTCAAAACCTTCAGGCTTTTGGCGCGTCTGCACACGCACACTCTCGGCGTAATCGAAGCACGCAATCGTGCCTTCCGTTCCGCAAATGACGAAGCCGGTGCGCGGTTGCGGCGGGTTCGTCCACGGGTCGGTAAAAGTTCCCCAGCGCGTTTCGCATTTACTGAGACCGGTGTCGTAGCGAGAGATCACGACGCTGTGCTCGTCGACTTCGAGGCCGGCGGGTTCGTCTACCACGGCGGTGACTTCGATCGGTTTTTTTCCACCGATGAACCAGGTGCCGAGCGTGGTTCCGTAGCCGAGGTAATCGAGCAATGAACCGCCCCCGGTGGACTTCTTATAAAACCAGCTCGCGGCCTTCTCGGCGGCAGTGGGTTCTTTCTCGATCTTATCGGCGCCGTGGTAAAGCGGACCGCGATTTCCGCCGAGGTGGTGATACTGCAGCACTTTGCCGATGACACCTTCGTCGATGAGGCGCTTGGCCGTTACGGCGCAGGGCATCCAGCGCAGAGGCCAATTGATTGCGAGAAGCTTGTCCTTCGGCATTGCGGCGACCATTTCGTCGGCTTCCGCCAGCGTGGCCGAGAAGGGCTTTTCCACCATGACGTGCACGCCGTAGGGAGCGACAAGCTTCACGTATTCGCCGTGGCGCGCGGCGGCGGGGCAGAGGATGACGACGTCCGGCTTTGCGGTCTCCATGCACTGCTTCACGTCCGTAAAGACGCGGTCGCGCGGGATGCTGAAATTGCGGATCGCCTCCTGCATTCGGTCCGGCTGCTCGTCGCAAATTGCGACCAATTCGGCGTCCGGGTGCTCGTGCACCATCCGGAGGAGGTCGCCCATGTGGAAATGATCGAAGTTGATGCCGGCGATGCGTGTTTTGCTCATGAGGTGGGAGCGCGTTTTAGACGAAGATTGGGCGCGGAGGAAACCGGATTGTATCAAGGCGAGGAACGCTTCTTGGCTGGGGGGAAGACGCGCGGAATGACCGGGCGCGCTTACCTTGGAACCGTCAACATCCAATTGGATGTTGACCGCTCCGAAGTAATCGCGCTCGCCACCTCCCGCGATTTGCCCACCTCATTCACCCAGCCAAAACGCGTTCTACGCCCCGTTCTCATTCAACCGAATTCCTTCACCAGCCCGCAAGACCCGGTAGGTTTGGTGCAGGCGCTCGCATTCGGGGATGAATAGGTCGCGAGGATCGGCGGTATTGAACTCGAACATCTCGAAGTGATGCGGAATGACGAGTCCCGCGCCGATGTCGTGAGCGAGTTGCGCGGCTTCGCGTCCGTCGAGGTTTCCTGCGACGCGGCGCTCCGGCTTGTTGCCATTGATCGGAAGGAAGGCGACGTCGATCTGATGCTCCGCGAGGGTGTCGGCGAGTCCGGGATACAGGAGCGTGTCTCCGCTGTGGTAGAGCGTCCATGGGCCGCACTTGATGATGTAGCCGAGATAGCGGTGGCGGCCGGCAGCATCGGTCTCGCGCTCGTTGTGCGCGGACGCGATCCCGGTGAGCTGCCAGCCGGCGACAACGACGCTTTGCGCATCGTTTACGCCAATTGGAAATACCGTCTCGCATCCGACGCGCTGCGCGACGAAATCGCGGTTGGCTTCCGGGATCACGAACTGCGCGCCTGGGTTCGCGGCAAGCAGCGGGCGCAATGTGTCTGCGTCGAGGTGATCGGTGTGATTGTGAGAGGACGTGACGACGGAGATGTTCGTGAGCCGCTCGGGAGCAATCACGCGTTCGCTCATGCGGGTGTGGGGTTTGTCGGTGTCCGCGTATTTCAACGTAAGAGAATCCGAAAGATACGGATCAAGCAGGAGGAAGCTGCCGGCGTGACGCACGAGGAACCCGCTTTGGCCGAGCCACCAAATGCCGAGTTCGTTTCCGGCTTCGGCCGGTTTCGCGATGTCGGCGAGTAGGGCGTCGTCTTTGGCGAAGGGAGAAATCATGACGGGAAAGTTTTAGTCGATGTCATCGAGCTCGTCCTCGGGCTCGATGTGGACGAGGACGTCGGCCACGCGTGGCTTTGCGTCGCGGATTGCTTTGCGGACGGCGTGGGCGATGCGGTGTCCTTCACGCACAGTGAGCGTCGGATCCACGCCAACATGGAGATCGACGTAGAACTCGAGGCCCATCTTGCGCACACGGCATTGATCCAGCGCGCGCACGCCTTCTACTTCGGAAGCGAGACGCCGCACTTCCTCCTGCAAATCTTTCGAAGGCGCGGTGTCCATGGCCTCATATACAGCGGGACGTAGCAGCGTGAGACCGTTCCCTGCGATAATGCAACTCGCGGCCAGCGCAGCCCAGTCGTCGGCGGAGGGTGCTTGAAACCACAGCGCCGCGAGGATTCCGAAAAATGCGAGCGCGCTGGTGATTGCGTCACTGCGGTGATGCCACGCGTCCGCATTCACGGCCGATGAGCCGATTCGCTGGCCTGCGCGAATCACCCACCGGAAGAGGCATTCCTTCACCACGACGACACCGGCCAGGACGTAGAGCGTCCATGGCGCGGGCATTTTATGCGGCGTGAGAATTTCGCGAATGCTTTGCACTGCGAGCCCCACGGCAGCGGCGATGACGGTGAGCGCGACGACAACTGCCGCGAGCGTTTCCGCTTTTCCATGTCCGTAAGGATGCTCGTCGTCAGGCGGTTCCGCCGCGACGCGCAGGCCGAACCACACGACGAGCGAGCCGAAAATATCGAGCAGCGATTCCACGCCATCGGCGATGAGGGCATAGGTGTTTCCTAGCACGCCGCCGACGATCTTCGCAATCGCCAGGACCGCATTTGCGAGCACGCCGGCGAGGGCGAGGCGAGAGCCGGAGATGTATGCGGGCTTGGCAGTTTCCACGATTACAGCGCACCCTATGG
>CBHXZU010000397.1:0-6164 GCA_966125105.1 uncultured Prosthecobacter sp. | reverse complement strand
CAGGATGACTCACTTTTTCACGCGCATCAGCCCTGCTTAACTTAATGGCAGTGGGACGGCGCCTGGCGGTCCCGGGTCGCAGTTGCCGGCCTACTTCGCTTTTCCGAGTTCGCCTAGATAGCGAAACAGGTCGCGCAGGTCCTCGCGGGAAAGGCGATCGACCAGACCCGCGGGCATGAGCGAGCCGGCGGGACGATCTTCCACGACATCGGCCTTTGGCCACTTGGTCTCGCGCTGGGTTGCGGCGTCGAACAGCGCGACTTCACCGCCTTCCGCAGCGCGGCGGAAACCAGTGACGACATTGCCGTTCTTCAGCTTCACCTCGCGTGCCTCGAAGCCCTCCTTCACTTCACGTTGCGGTTCCAGCACGGCTCCGATGATGAAATCGAGCGGCTGCGCGCTGCCGATGTTATTGAGGTCCGGACCGAGCAGCCCGCCGTCATTGCCGACGCGGTGACACGCCACGCAGGCCAACTCCGCGCGGCGGAAGATTTCCGCGCCGCGCTTGGCATCACCCTTTTCTCGCACTTCCTTCACCAGCGCTGTCACAAACTCCGGCGTCGCTTTTAATGCGCCGGTGGTAGTCGTCTTCGCTTGCGCCGCAAGCGCACTAGCGGTCGCGTCGGGTCCCTTTGCAACAGGCGCGCTACCGACTGCGGGCGGAGCGCCGTCGCGTTTGAGGAAGGCGATCCACTCCGCCTTCCACTCGAGTGTATCGGCCTACGCCAGCAACGGCTCCCATTGCGGCTTCAGCATCTGCGCGGCCCGGTGCCGGGCGAAATCGATCCACTTATCCGTCGCAGCATCGCCTGCGCCGAGCACGACCATTACGCTATCCGGCCGCGGCACATGCGCGGCGGCAACGACTGCGGCGAGTCGCACCCGCGGTTCCGTGTCGTGCGCGAGATCGCTGAGCGCATCCACCACGTCGACGTCGGCAGGCAAGCGATCCCACCAACGCGCCAATACACCGGCGGAATAAGCGCGTAAACGCGGTTCCTTGGCAGACACGCAGCGCTTGAGCACAGCAAGCTCCGGACTCTCGAGCGCTTCGAAAACACCCAGCGCCTCGAAGAGCCCGCGCTCCGTCGTTGGCGAATTCGGGTCGAGGCGTTGGCACCAGTTGCGAAGCTCGGCGAGCACCTTGTCCGGCTCCATCGAAGAAAGCGCGCGCTTCGCTTGATATCGGCCGAAGCGATCGCCCTCCGCGAGGATGGGCAGCAACTCTGCCACTACGGGCTTCTCCCTCCGCAGCACCGGCGATTGTTGAACGAGCGTGCGTCCCTTCGCCGTCACGCGCCAGATGCGTCCGTGCGTCTTGTCGCGGTCGGGATGGCGGAAGCTCGATTGGTAGTGACCGATGATCGGGTTGTACCAATCCGTGAGATACAGCGCGCCTTCGGGACCGAACTTGGCGTCCACCGGGCGGAAACTCTCATGCGTGCTCGTGACCAGGGGCGGATTATCCGTGGCCTTCCAGCCGGCGCCGTCCGGCGTGAGCTTCAGCGCCCAAACCGAGCGATTGATGTAGCCGCCGGTGATCAGCAGTCCCTGCCACTCCGGGGGAAAGTGCGCGTTTTCCACGATGTCGGGATTGCTGCATTTGCGACCACGCGCTTCCGGCCAAATCGTGGGCGGACGCTGGGCGAGTCCGCCAACGAATGCCGACGGGAGCGCGTCATCGAGACGCCCGTTATTCCCCGCCTGCACAAACAGCGCGCCCCATTCGTCCCAAGCAAAACCCCACGGATTCTGCGGATCTGCCGGTCCGCCCCAGAATGGATCGAGTTGCTGACGCAGCGGGCGAAAACGGAAGTAGCCGGCTTCATCCAGCTTGGTGATGCCCCACGGCGTTTCCACGCGGCTGAAAGCATGGAGTCCCTGCGACATGTAGAGTTCGCCGCCCGGGCTCCATCGGAACGAATTGATGTTTTGATGATTATCGCCCGTGCCGAAGCCGCGCAGCACGCCCTGGCGTTGGTCGGCCTTTCCGTCGCCATCGGTATCGCGCATGTGCCACAGCTTCGTCCCCTCGCCCACCCAGCAGCCGTGGCCGTCGCCATCGACCTCGAGGCCGGTGGGAATCATCAGCTTGTCGGCGAACACCGTGACCTTATCCGCCTTTCCGTCCCCGTCTGTGTCTTCGAGCACGCGGACGTAATCGTTCGGCACTTCACCCGGTTTGATCTGAGGATAGGTGGTGCTCCCGATCACCCACAGCCGCCCGAAGCGATCAAAGCGGCTCGCGATCGGATTGACGACGCCATCCTTTTCGCTCGCGAAGAGCACGGCTTCGAAGCCATCGGCCAGCTTGAAGGAAGCGAGTTCCGAGGCGGGTTCGTTGGATTGTCCCTGCACTACTTCCGGCGGCGCAATGCCGGAGGGGCGCTGAGCGTGGACAACTGCCGCGCAGGCCAAAGTCAGAAGGGCGCCGATCGTGCAGCGCGAGGAAGCGGTCGAAAGAGTCATGAGGTGGGAAGTCGCGCGGCGTTAGGGCTTCGGCTGAGAGACGGCGTTCCAGATCTCCTTTTCCTTCGCGTCGATGAGTGGGACGAAGTGTTCCAGTTCTTCGGGGAACCACCGTTTGTTTCGATCGATGTGGTCGCGGCTGGACGGCTGGTTCGTCCGGTCCCCGGCGAGGAATGCCCAGTTCTGCGGGCGCGCGTAATTGAACCAGAGCCGGTTCTTGTCCGAGACCAGCCCACTCAATGGACTCACATCCGAGCCGAAGAGATTCCGCATCCGGGCTTCTTCGACATTTGACGCGAGGAGCAGGTCCGAGGCGATCGCGCTGGCAAACATGCGCTGCGTGGATGCGTCGAGATGCATTCCGTCCCGCGTGCCGGAAGAACCAAACAGGATGATCATCCGGTTCGATTCGCAGAAAAGCGCCGCTGGCAATCGCTTTGCCAGATCCGCCACTGCATTTCGGTAGGGCTCGAGCGAGGCATTCCGCTGTTCCGTCGGCACACCGAAATTGGAGGGACGCCATAATCCCGGCTCCAAAAATACGAAGCGTCGTTCCTTCCCTCCGCGAAGCCGGGTGATCAGCTTTTCGTATGCGGCCGTGAAGTCCGCGACGCCGCTCGGGCCGGCCAGGCTTTCGAGCTGGCCAAATTGCGCGATCACCACAGTAGCGCCGATCTTGTCGAGCTGCGCTTCGAGCGACGGGTAATTCAAGTCACGCCGTTGCTCGAAAACCGTGTCGCCTTCCCACGCGAGGCTCCGGAACTTCAGGTGATGCTCGGGCAACGCCTTTTGAACGAAGGCCTCGAGATGACCAAGTTCGCTGGCGACTACCATGTCCTCACCGCCGACGAGCGCGATGACATCGTTTGGCTTGAGCAATGGCTCGGCGAAGGCCGGGAGTCGGGCGGAAAGCAGGAAGGCTAAGAGTAGGAGGAAACGCATGGCGGTGCGATTGCGGCAGACCATGGCGATGGAATCGCGAGAGAGCGAGCGTCTTAGATGTTTACCGCAGTTTGCACGGCCCGGACTCGCGCGTTCGCTGAGGATCGATTGTTTTCGTAGCGCGCGCGCGGGTTGCCACTCCGTGCAAAGGTGGCGAGGCCGGCGCCTCTCCGGTTCGCGCGCGTGTTAGCGATCCATTTCTGACGGGGTCGCGCGTGGGCGTTCTTTTACTTTCAAACCATACCATCCAGCCCAGCAGGGACGCTCGCCGTATCAGGCTACGGGCTGGACTGCTTTCAGATGCACATCGCCGACTTGCAGGTTCAGCGCCTGCTCAGCTACGCGGAGAAAGCCGGTGCTGTGGTCGGTGAGGGCCACGTGCAGTTTCCCGACGGTCTTCTTCGGCACAGCGAGTTTGTTGTGCTTCAGGAGCTTTTGCACCGCGAGCGCGGTGTTTTGCGCGGAGTCGACCAGCGTGACGTCGGGTCCGACGAAGCGCTGGATCGCGTCGCGCAGCAGCGGGTAATGCGTGCAGCCGAGCACGAGCGTATCCACACCAAAGTGCAAGACGGGCTCGAGATACCGCGCGATAACGGAGTCCGTGACAGGATCATCGAGCCAACCCTCCTCGATCAACGGCACGAAGAGCGGGCACGCAGCACCGAAAACTTCGATGTCCTTGTCGATTTCCTCGATCGCTCGCTCGTAAGCGCGGCTGTTAATCGTCGCCTTCGTTCCGATCACTCCCACTTTGCCCGCCTTCGTAGCCTTCACCGCTGCGTGCGCGCCTGGCTCGATCACTCCAGTGATCGGCACTCGGAAATCTTCCTGCAACCGGTCGACGGCCAATGCGCTCGCCGTATTGCACGCGACAACCACGCACTTCGCGCGTTCGGCCAGCAAGAGTCCCGTCAACTCCACGCTGTAACGCTCGATCGTCGCCTGCGTCTTGCCGCCATACGGCACGCGAGCGGTGTCGCCGATGTAAACGATGCTTTCGTTTGGCAGCACTTCACGCAACGCGGCGACGACGGTTAGTCCGCCGATGCCTGAATCAAACACCCCAATCGGGCGCACTTCCTTTTCCTTTGGTTTGTCGGCCGGAGCTTTAGCTAATGGCTTCACGAGAGCGGCGAATGAAACGCGGCGGGAGGTTGCCTTGCAAGTTGTCTTGCGGTTTTGAGCCGGTCGCCGGCCATACGGACTTAAACGCGCGATCACGTCCGGCTTTCGAAGGAAAGCGCAAGATTGGACGTCCTGAACGCTTTTCACCTGGAGCAGCCATCGTCGCCGCTTCGTGGTGTCGATCTACAAACCGGGCGGCTTTGGTGGGTCGCTCGGTTTCGGTGGGTCAATTGGCTCAGGCTTCGCTGGGCCTTCTGCCTTCGGCGGATCAATGGGGGCCGGCTTCTCGGGCTCCGTCTTTGGAGGCGGAACCGCTTCCGTTTCGGTCTTTGGGGGCTCCTTAAGTGGGAGTGGTGTTGGGACCGGTTCGGGACGGCGCAGCTTGTTCGCACTCGCCGGCGCGCCCACCGCCCGCTTGTAGTTTTCCACCGCTTGGAAGATCGCCTGCGCGAGTGTCTGGCGATAAAGCGGTGTCGCGATCATCTTCGCGTCGAAGGGATTGCTCTGAAATCCGCCCTCCAGCAACACCCCGGGGATTGTGATATCACGGATCACCACGAACCGCGCGCGCTTCAATCCACGGTCAGGCATGCGTGTCTTGATGATCAATGCCGCGTGGGACGCGGTGGCCAAGGCCATGTTTTCCGCGTCGTTTACGTTCCCAGCGCACTCGACCAGGTCGCTCACGGAAGGACCATCGGCCATCATGCTGGGTACTCCTCGTGGCGCAAGCGTATATGCTTCCACGCCGGTGCCCATGCCGCCGTGATTGAAGTGCATCGAGATAAAAAGCGCCCGCTTGTAGCGGTTTGCGATGCGCGCTCGCTCGTGCAGCGGCACAAAATAGTCCCCGTCCCGCGTTAGCACCACACGGTAGCCCGCCGCCTGCAGGAGCCCTTTCGCCCGTAGCACCACATCTAACGCAAAAGTCTTCTCCGCGCCGTAGACGCTCATCGCCCCGTTGTCGTGTCCCCCATGGCCTGCGTCCAAAACCACCGTCTCGATCGGCTCGGCGTCCTTGATCTTGCTTGGACGCATCACCGGCTCGATCAGCTTCACCAAGTCCATCCGCGAGATGCAGATCTGTCCCTCGTGTTCCATCGCCGGGTAGCTCAGGATGAACTTCAAATTGTTGATGTAGAACTCCTGGGAATTCTTCACCGCGCGAAGGCTGCGCAGATTTGAACTCGCCAGCACCTCCTTCTCGCTCACTTTCACGTTTGGCAACCCGTAGAACTCCGCCACGTTGCGCATCGAAAGATAATCGCGCCCCCCGATCTGATGAACCGTCCAGTCTCCTGCGCGCGCCACATGCGCGAAACAGACTAGCAACAGCAACAGTCTCAGCATTCTCACCATGAGGAGGGCGGAAAATACGGACGGTTGCGCCGGAGGCAAGACGCCTTTGTCACCACGCAGATTTTCCAAGTTGCCCATTGCGCATGGCACACAGTTTTTCCCACCTTCTCCGCGCAATTTTCCGCACCAGATCCGCAAATTCAAATGCTCGAGAAATACGTCGTCAAAATCGCCCAGGAACTCGCCATTCAACCGCGCCAGGTCGCAGCTACGGGCGTGCTGCTGGAGGAAGGCGCCACGGTTCCGTTCATCGCTCGTTACCGCAAGGA
>CBHXZU010000396.1:0-6169 GCA_966125105.1 uncultured Prosthecobacter sp. | reverse complement strand
CACCGGAATCGCGCAGGCCTTGCATGACTCCGTGGCGATTTTCAAGCGACGCGGGCGGCTGGTGATCATCTCGGATTTCCTCGACGATCACGCGCAGCTTTTCGACGCGCTCGCACATTTCGTGCACCGCAAGTTCGACATCCTGCTGATGCACGTGATCGATCCCGATGAGCTTCACCTGCCCGTTGCGGCGGTCGCGCGATTCGTCGACCTCGAAACGGGCGAGGGCGTGCAGGTGGATCCGGAGGAAGTGCGCGCGCAATACCGCGAGACGATGCAGAACTTTCTCCGCAAGCTCGAGGCGCAGGCGGACGCTCTGCAAATCCAGCACCGCTTGGTGAGCACGGAACGGCCGTTCCTCGACGCGATCGAAGCGTATCTCGGCTTCCGCGGCAAAAACACGCTCGGCCGATGAAAGCGATGCATTCGCAGGAGGAGCCGCGATGACTTTCCTGAATGCGGCGCTATTGCCGGGGCTCGCCCTGCTCGCGGGCCTGCCGCTGCTCATTCACCTGCTGAATCTGAGGTTTCCCCGCTTTTTCCAGTTCTCCACGGTAAAGCATCTGAAGGACACGATTGCGCAGCGCTCGCGGCTCTTCCGCTGGCGGCACCTGATCCTGCTGGCGCTCCGGACGCTGCTCGTCATCGCGCTGATCTTCGTCTTCCTGCGGCCGGTGCTCCCGCACCTCGGCTCGGAGACAACTCCGGAAGCGAAGCGCTCGGTGCTCATATTGATCGATCACTCTCTAAGCATGGAATACGCGGGCGCGGGCGTGAGCAGCCGCGAGCGGGCGCAAGAAGAAGCGCGGCGGATTCTCGCCGGGCTCGGCGCAGACGACGTGGCTAACGTGGTGCTCGTCGGCCCCACTCCAAAGACGTGCTTCGTTCATCTCTCGGAGCACACCGCAGAAGCTCGACGCTTCGTCGACAACATCAAGCCCGGCCTCGCGCGCGCCGACTTCACGCAAGCCAACGCCGCCGCCGCCCGCCTGCTCGGCACGGTGAAGCAAGGCGGCGAGGTGTACTTCATTTCGGACTTTCAGCGGAAAACATGGTCGAATGTGGACTTCACGCCGCTCCCTCCCACGACTCGCATCTTCTTCGTGGATGTCGGCGCCGAGTCGCGCAAGAACCGCGGGATCACGAGTGTTACCGTGAACCAGGCGCAAGTGCTCGCGGGCGACACGATCACCCTCGACATCGAGGTCAGCAACTACACCGACGAGCCACTGCGCGAATCTGTGAAGGTGCTCCTCGACGCGCGCGTCAGCTTCGAAAAGGAGATCAGCGCCGGTCCATGGTCCTCCGCAAAGTTGACCTTTCCCGTGCCGCCCGGTGGTCCCGGCTTGCATTGGTGTGAAGTGAGCATTCCGCCCGATGGCCTGCCGCAGGACGATCGGTTCGCGATCACCATTCCGGTTCTGGAAAAGGAGGGGATCCTCATCGTGTCCGACGCGCCCGATCCGAATAAGGACGCACTGCGTTTCCTAAAGACCGCGCTGAACCCTTATGAAAACCTGGCCGGGTCATTACTCCCGCAGCAGGCGCGGGCCGCGGAGCTCAATGCGGGGCGTCTCGCCGCGGTGCGCAAAGTTTTCCTGACCCGCAGCGGTCCCATCGACGACACGCGGGCGAAGCAACTCGCGGATTTCATATTTCACGGCGGCGGCGTGGTGTGGTTTCTCGACGGCGACAACGAACCGGCAAACCTCGCAAACCTCGAGCGCGCGCTCGAAGCTCCCCTGCCCATGAGGCCGATCGCGAAGCGCGTGGTGAAGAACGTGGGAACGACTTCGCAGCAGATTGCCCGCGGCGATTTCCGTTCAAAGTTTCTCCGCCTTTTCCGCGGAGAGCACCGCCAAAACCTCGCGCTCCTAGAGTTCTACGATATTCACGACGCAACGGCGACGGGAGCAGGGCAGATTCTGCTAAACTTTGCGGATGAAACGCCCGCGATGGCCCAACTGGATCACGGCCTCGGCACGCTGCTCCTGCTAAACTTTTCCGCCAGCGAGCTCTCCAGCAATCTTGCGCGCCAGCGCGTCTTCCCGGCGTGGATGCAGGAACTGGTGAAGAACCTGAACAGCGATGAGCCGCAAGCGGCGTCCTCGACCATCGGTGAAACAGTGACCGCGGAAGTATGGCGCCGCGATATTGCGTCAAATCCGCTAATGAAACCTTCCGGCGCGCCGCAGGAAGTTCGGACCGAAGCGCAAGGCGAGCGCGTGGGCCTGACGTTCACTCCGGATGAAGTCGGCATCTATTCCATGCGACCGGCGAACCCGATCCAAGCGTTCGCGGTGAATCCTGATCCCAACGAAAGCGATCTGCGTCCGATCGAGCGAACGCTCCTGCCGGATCAACTGGGCGACACCGGGAAAAAAGGCGCATTCATCCAGCAACGCGAAGACTACGCCGACCTGGTGCGCGGCCGCCCAATCTTCCACTGGTTCGTTTTCGCCGCTCTCGTCGCCTTGCTGGCGGAGAGTTTGTTCCAGCTATATGCGCGGCGCGTCGCCGCCCGCGCGCCATGATCGCCGCGCTTACCATCGATCCGATCATTCCCGTCGGAATCGTCATCTTCCTCGCGGCAGCCTGCGCGATCGTCACCGTTTTCGCTTACGTCAAAACGGGCGCAACCGTGTCCCTCGGCCAACGCATGACGCTGCTCGGTCTGCGCCTGGCAGGCATCGGGATCCTTCTCAGTCTCCTCCTCCAACCTTCGCGCATCGAAACCGTGGATCCGCCAGATCTCGAGCGCGTCACGGTCATCGCGATCGACGATTCGCAAAGCATGGCGCAGCGTGATACGGAGCAAGGCACGCGCACCGAGGCTGCGAAGTCCCTCCTTCGCGACGCGGAAATCATCGTCGACGGCAAACCGACGGACCCAAAGCTGCGGATGTTCCGCTTTTCCCAGGAAGCCGTCCCACTAAACAGCCTCTCCGATCTTACCGCCGAGGGAAAGACGACCCGCATGCATCAATCCCTCACCGGGATGGTCGGCGGCTTGCGCGCTCAAGAAGCGGCGGGTGCAATTATCCTGCTCAGCGACGGACACGACTTCGAGTTGGTGAATCCCACGCGCACGGGTTTCAACGCCCGCGCCCGGCAGGCTCCGATCTACGCGGTGCCGCTCGGCCGGCAGGGCAAGGTGCGCGACGTCGCCGCCCGCATCACGAACTGGCAGCCCTATACCTATGTGAAACAGAAAGGGCGCATCCAGGTCTCGCTACGCCTCATCGGCTGCGAACTCCAGCCCATCCAGGTGCGATTGAAGCGCGACGGCGTTGTCGTGCAGAACAAGACATTGCCGCCGACGCAGGATCCGGAGGCTTCGGTCCAATTCGAAGTGCTCGAGGACAAAGTCGGCCAGTACGAATACGAGGTGGAAGTGCCGCCCATCGACGGCGAAGGCGACGCGGAGAACAATCGCGCCATTACCTACCTCAACGTGATCGACCAGGAAATCCAGGTGCTTTTCCTCGAGGGCGAGCCCTATTGGGACACGACGTTCCTGCAACGTTCTTTGCTCCGGAACGACAAGACGAACGTCGATTCCATCGTTCAATACGCGCAGGGCAAGGCTCGCTTGATTCGCAAGAAAGCCAACGAGCGCGAACTCAAGGTCCCGCAAACCCGCGATGAATGGGCGGTCTACGATGTCGTGGTGCTCGGACGATCCGTGCACCAATTGATCGGCAAAGAGTCACTCGACAAATTGACGGAGCACGTGCGCGAAGGCGGCGGCACGGTCATTTTCAGCCGAGGACCCGCGTTTACCGGCCCCCTGGCGAATAACGAGTTGGAGCCCGTCGTCTGGGGCGCAGATCCCACACGGCATGCGCGGCTCCAACCCGCGCGGGAAGGCCAGTCGGTCGCCCCGTTCAAATTGATCTCCGAGAAAAACGCCGCGCAGGAATCGTTGCCGGAATTGATTGCGGCGCGTCCCATCGCGGAACGCAAGCCGCTCGCGGCGACGCTTGCGCAGGCACAGCTGTCAGATGGCGAACCTCTTCCCGGCATCATCCATCGACGTTTCGGCAGCGGCCAGGTGCTGAGCGTGGGTGTCGATGGACTCTGGCGGTGGGCATTCAACGCGCGCGCCGACGGGCCCAATACCATATTCGATCGTTTCTGGGATCAGATGATCTTGTGGCTGATGGCGGACCGTGACTTCACCTCCACGCAGCTGCGCGCAAGTACCGCGAACGTGCCCATCGGAGAGAAGATCTATTTCCGCGCTTTGGTGCGAGATCCCAAGAAGCGCGCAAACGAGGCACCGCTGACGATCCGCCGAGGCCAGGAGGAAGTTGCGCGGATCACCCTTTCCCGCGACGCGCTCAATGCCGAGCGCCTCGTTGGCGAATTCCTTCCCGCCAAGCCGGGCCGATACGAGGCGACCGCGCGGTTCGTCGATGGCAGCGAGCACAAGGTGCGCTTCATGGCGTTCGACGAAAACCTCGAGAAAACCGAAGTGGCCACGGACACCGGCTACTTGCGGGCACTTTGCGAAAGCAGTGGGGGACGACTTTTGCGGCCCGACGAACTTGGCCCGCTGGTCCGCGAACTCGGCGCGTCAAAAAGTGGCGCGGCGCCGGAAACGCGTCTCGTCCCCATCTGGGACAGTTTCGAAGTGTTCTGGATCATCGGGCTGCTGTTCGGCGCCGACTGGTTTTTGCGCCGGCGTTGGGGGCTTACCTAGGCCGGAGAAACTACAAGACGCTCACCACATCCGATGCTAAAGCCTAACTCTATGCAGACGGTTCTCGAACCCGCGCAAGGCGCCCCCGCCCATGAGTCGGCCTACGCTTTGTCACGCGCGCTCGCCCGGGCTGATCGCCAACTGCAGCGAGAGCGTGGCACGTGCTGGGTTTTGAGGAGCTGGCCGTGGGTTTTCGGCGCGATTGTTGCAGGGTTTGCGGCGGACGTGGTTTGGCACTTCGGACCGCAAACGCGCCTCGCGATGGGGCTCGGGTTTCTTGGGTTGATCGGCGCAATCGTGGCAATTGGCGCATGGACCGCTTTGGGCAAACGCAATCCGGCGGAATATACCGCGCGCGTGCTGGAAAGCCGCGCGCCGGAACTCGGCTCTAAGCTGATCAATTGCCTGCAGCTGCAAAAGCAGGCGGAAGACCCGCGGCTGCAGGGATTCACCCGCGAACTTGCGGCCGCAGCGGTTGCGGAGTCGGCAGCGAAGATTGACCAGGTCCATCTCACCCAAGTGGCAAAGACCGACGCCGTATTCCTGACGGCGAAGCGCGCTGGTTGGGGGCTGATTGGATTCCTGGCGGTTCTTGGAGTGTGTTATCCGATTACCGCGACTGAGGTTCCCCGCTTTCTCGATCCGTTCGGCGATCATCCGCCGTTCTCCCTCACTCGGATTGAAATCAATTCGCCAGGCGATGACTTGTCCGAAGTCGATTACGGACAGTCCGTCGTCGTGGGGGCAGCCGTTTCGGGGCATCGCCCCTCGGAACTCTTCCTCAGCTTTCACCCGCCGGAACATCCGGAGCAGGTCACTACGCTCCCGATGTTTGATAAAGCGGAGGCGGGCTTTGCCCAGCAGATCGCTTCCGTGAAAACCCCGCTCATCGTTGTGGCGCACACGAAGAACCGCCATTCCGTCAGCAAGCAGCGCTTCATCGGGGTGGGCCTCACCCCCAAGCTCGACCGCGCGTTTCTGAAGATCACCCCACCTGCTTACACCGGTCTACCTGCGGAGGAGAACGCGCTGCAGTTCAAGCCGATCAAGGCTCTTGCTGGCAGCCAACTCGAGTTCCGCCTGTTGTCCAACCGACCACTGCGCGGAGGACGCATCGAAGTCATCAAATCTCCGCAATCGAAGTCGGATGTTCCGCTGCAGGTTCGCGGGCAAAACGAAGTGGTCGGCACCGTCCAGGCAACTGAGTCGGCGAGGCTGAAGTTCTCGATGGTCGATCGGGATGGGCATGCGTCCCAGGAGACTTGGGAAGCATCGCTCACGGTCTCGTTTGATTTGCCGCCGGAAGTGGACATCAAGAACCCGCCGGCGGATTCGTTCGTGGCAGAGGACTTCGTGGTCGATTCCCTGATCGAGGCAACGGACGACTACGGCATCAAGTCACTGCGGATTCACCGCTCACAGAATGACAAGTGGCCGACTCCTGAGGTGATCGTGCCGGAGAAA
>CBHXZU010000395.1:0-6179 GCA_966125105.1 uncultured Prosthecobacter sp. | reverse complement strand
GCCCAATACAAGGCGGCACTCGACGCGCACTCGATCGTCGCGATCACGGACGCGCGCGGACGGATCACGTATGTAAACGACAAATTCTGCGAGATCTCCGGCTACGACCGTGAAGAACTGATCGGGCAGGACCATCGCATCATCAATTCCGGGCTCCACCCCCGCGAGTTTTTCAAAAACCTTTGGTCCACCATCGCGAGCGGAAAGGTCTGGCATGGCGAGATCCGGAACCGTGCGAAGAACGGAACTTTCTATTGGGTGGATACGACGATTTTCCCCTTTCTGAACAGCGAGGGGAAACCGGAGGAATACGTCGCCATTCGCACAGACATCACTTCGCGCAAGCGCGCCGAAGCGGAATCATCGCGCCTGGAGCGCCAGCTCGTCGAAGCCACGGAGCGCGAGCAACGTCGCATCGGCCGCGATTTGCATGACGGGCTCGGGCAGCACCTCACCGCGCTCGAGATGATGAACTACGCGCTGGTGGAAAAGCTGAAGCAAGTCGCGCCCGACACCGTGCCGGATGCGCAGGAGATCGCGAAACACATTCGCCAAACCATTTCCCATACACGGCTACTTTCCCACGGCCTCTCTCCGGTTTCGCTCGAGGATGAGGGCCTGATGCACGCGCTGCGTGAACTCGCGGACATGACGCAAAGCAGCGGCCGCGTGCGTTGCGAGTTCACCTGCGAGCACGACGTTCGCTTCGGCGATCCCGATGTCGCCACCCAGCTCTACCGAATCGCGCAGGAAGCCGTGACCAATGCGGTGAAGCATGCGCATGCGAAAAAAATCACGATCAGTCTCGTTCGCGCCGGGGCGCGCCTGGAACTGCGCGTCGAGGACGACGGCATTGGCTTCGACGAGTCCGGGCAGCAGGCTCGCGGCCTGGGACTCGGCACCATGCAGTTTCGCGCTCGTCTCATCGGCGCCAACCTCGAAACGACGTCGCAGCCGAATAGCGGCGTTCGCGTGTGCTGCACCCTCTTCTATCAACCATGACGAAAAAGAATACGCCTCCCAAAGCAACCAAAGCGCGCGTATTCCTCGTCGACGACCACCCCATCGTGATCACCGGCTTCACGCTAATGTTGAACGCGCAGCCGGATCTCGAAGTCTGCGGCACTGCCGGCTCCGCGGAAGAGGCATTGCAGAAACTCCCGTCCCTTTCGCCGGACCTCGTCATTACGGACATGACGCTACCCGGTCGCAACGGGCTCGATCTACTCCGGGACCTCATGGCCGTCATGCCCGGCTGCCGCGTGCTCGTGGTCACCATGCACGATGAAACGCTCTACGCCGAACGCGCCCTGCGAGCCGGCGCGCGCGGGTACCTGATGAAAGAAGCGGGCTCGGAGAAGATGCTCACGGCGATTCGCCATGTATTGAGCGGGCAGGTCTTCGTGAGCGAGCGCATGCAGGCGAAAATCCTGTCGGGCATGATCGGACAACAATCGAAGGCCAGCGTCTCGCCGATCGAAAAACTCAGCGACCGCGAGTTCGAGATCTTCCGGTTGCTCGGCGAAGGCAAGACGACGAAGGAAATCGCGGACCAACTTCACCTCAGCCACAAAACCGTGGCGGTTCACCGCGGGAACATCAAAGAGAAGCTCGGCGTGACGAGCGCGAACGAGCTCGTGCACCAAGCTGTGCGGTGGGTTTCCTCGCAAGGCTAGCGACTCAAGTTCGCGGGGGCAAAATCGCTCCGGCGGAAAGCCGCGCAACAACACTCACCTTTCGTTGTGCCTCTGCGGTGCTGGAATCTCCGCAGTTAAATCACAGCGTTCCCTTGGCGGTTTGCAGAAAAGAAAACGCGCCCGGCGCGTTCCGCACCGGGCGCGATGGGAGGGCAGTCCGCGCGTGGAGGGTCGTCCACGCGAAGTGCCGGGTGGGTCATGGGACGAGGATGCTCGCCTGCGTGGCTTGAGTTTCCCCGGCGTTGTTCCGGGCCGTGACGAGGACGTCGATCAAGGTTCCGCTGGGCAGGCCGCTCAGCGTCGCCGCGCCGTCTCCATAGAGACCCACGACGGTCGGATCGCCGCTTGAAACCTGCGGCTTCCAGCTCACGCGATAGTTGATCGCGCGGCTGAGTGCTCCCATTGCACGAGCACCGTGCCGGGCAGGCCGGGCGTTATCGGCATTACAATCGACTCGTTTTCTCCCGCCGTCCCGCGGACGGCATCACGATCAGACTCGTTTTCTCCCGCCGTCCCGCGGACAGCGCTACCAAGGCGATTATTTCCCCAGCCACTTCTGAAACCATTCCACGGCCCACTTGCGCGCGGTCGGCGGGAAGTCGTGATCTCCAGGGATCCAGGAGTAGTTCACGTGATCCATCGCGCCTAACGCCGTGTATACTTCCGTTACCGCCGCGCAGTTCTCTTCCTCCATCGGGCGACGTTCACCGACTGCCTGGCAAACCGCGAGCGGTCGCGGCGCGATCAGCGCGGTGAACTCGTAGAACGTCACCGGCAGCGGCCTGGTGTGATCGAGCACATAGGGGCGCAAGCCCGGCAGGGACGCGCTTCCGCCGGACCCGGGCGGCACTCCCCAATGTATCCCATGGCCAAGAAAATCGGAGACCGGTCCGCTCGCGAACGCCGCTTTGATGCGAGGCTCGAGGGCGGCGGCGAAGATGGTGCTGTGGCCGCCGTAGGAGTGGCCGACCATGCCAATCCGTTCACCGTCCACGAAGGGAAGCGTCTGCAGGTAATCGATCGCTCGCATGTTGTCCCAAACGTCCTTCCCCACGCACGACCAGCTCGGGAAACGCTGGTAGAAATCAGTCGTGTCATACGCGCGGCCGCTCGGAGGAAGCCGCTCGCCGTCGCGGAGGTAATCCGGCGCCAGCGCGACAAAGCCCGCCTCCACCATGTCGATCGCGAAGGCGCGGTTCTTCCGCGGTGGCGTCCCGCGTTTTTGGCCGGAAAGCCCGACTGTCGTGTCTTTGCCTGCGCCCGACGTGGTGCCGTAGAAGCAGATGATCGCCGGCGCGCGACTCTTCAGCTCCTTCGGCACGAGCAGCCATGCGGGCATCCAATCACCCGGCTGAACCTGGAACTTCACCTTGCGCCGCAGGTAGCTCCCGCAGTCCTCCTCGCTGAGGATCTGCGGCTCGAGCGGCGGCACTTCCGCGGGAAATGCGCCGAGCACCTGGAGCGCGCCCTCGCGGATGCGGCGTTGCTCGGCGGGCCAGTTCTCTTTTGTGATCGGCTGCTTCCACAGGCCGGTCCGCGGATGCGCATCCATGCGGCGGAGCTGCGCCGGCGCGGGCGGGAGCGCGGGAGCATAGCGGGACTTCTTTGCGTCAAACTCCGCGCGCACCTCCTCGGCCGTGACCGCCCGCGCGGCCACCCACACCTCGCCGAGCGCGCCGCCCTGCGGAACCGCGAACCGCAAAGGCTCGCCCGCGGCCGTGTCGGTGAACGGCCACTTTTTCCCGGACCAGCAGGAGTCCGCGTCGGAATGAACGAGCACACCGTTGTGGTAAAACTTCTGCCCGCCGTCCGCCTCCTTCACGAGCACCAGCTGGTGCCAGGCATTGCTGCCCGGCGCGTCGAGCGTGACCAGCGGGAAAGGCATCTCTCCATTCCCATTCAGCGCGCCCATGAAGAACCCGTGCTGATCGGTCCCGAGGAAAAAGTTCACCCAGCTCTTTTCCGGCGGGAATCGGCGCTCGCCGAGCGGCGCGATTTCCGGCATCCCACGGAAAACAAATGCACTTTCACCGGAGCGCCGCGGGAAGACCCACGCGCCGATGGACGCCGCCGCCACGCCATTCAGCCGCTGCGAAAAATCGATCTCCGCGTACTGAATCGCATTCGTAAACTCGAGCGAGCCGCCGCCCAACTCCGGATTGCGCCGTGCTCCGTGCATCAGCCGCAGGCCGGGGATCTCCGCCGCCGGGTCCAGGTGCAAGGCGGTCTCGCGCGGAAGCGTCTCGGCAGCGATGACGTCCGCTCCTGCCAGGCCAATAACGAAGCTCAGCATCGCGCGGCGGCCCAAGCGAAACAGAATCGCAATCATCGCTGGCACAACCCGGGAGCAAACGGGAATGCAGGGCCGATTTCCGCAGTGGGGCGAGCCTGGGCAAGGCCGCCGCGCGCTTTCTGCTAGTCATCCGCTCGCACTTTGAAGAATTGATCCCCGCTTCCCATGGCCTCGATCCCACGCAGACCCGCCTCCGTATTTGCCTACAATCTCTGCCTTCCCGGCGCGCTGATGCCGCCGATCGCGCGCCGCATGAAAGAGCTCAAAAGCGGAAATCTCTCGCGTTACGTCATCGAGCTCGTTGCCTTCGATCTCTGCCGCCTCCGCGCCCACTCGCTCACTGGCCCCATCGCACAGAAACCGCTCCACGTGCAGCACGCCGTCGATCTCGCGATCGATCGGAACTACGTCGACGGCAAAAGATCAAACAAGGAGCAAATGGACCGCATCGCCAAGATGGGCCCCGAGGAAGTCGCCGCGCTCGGTGATCTCGGTCCGGTAAAGAAAGAGAAGCATCGCGTCTGGCTGCGATCACTGCACCGCGAAGCCGTGATCGAGCGCAGCGCCGAATTGGGCTTTCCCGACATCGGCGAATACATCACGAGCCTGATCCGCTTCGACCTCCTCCTCGGCGGCCCACACGACAAATTCCCCGGCGACAAACAATTCAACCGCGCCGAAGTCCTCGAACTCGATAAGATAACCCTGGAGATTTACGAAGCTAACAAACCGCGCAAATGCATGGTCGATTACGTCGTCGAAGAAATCGCCGGCCGCCCGATGACCCCCGAAGAACACGACGCCGAACTGCGGAAAGTTTCGGAGAAGCTCTGCGAGAAATCAGTGCAGAGTCACAAGGGCGCTCGGAAAGCGAGCGCGTAAAAACCAAAGAAATTGCAAAACTGAAGCGGCAAAAAAATGACGTCTTCTTCGTTGGAAGGGATTGCCGGTGACTCCCGCCTCAGCCGTTCATCAATCTGGCGCATCCGATCAGTAGCGGAAAGGAAATGATATCCGGATATCGCAAGCTCTCTCTTTGGATGGGAGCGATTGCATTTATTGTCCTGTGCGGATTTCTCGGCAACTGGGTCGCCACTATTTATTCGGATTCCGGCTGGAAGCACCGGACGTACTTTGGACTCTCCATCGAAACTCCCTTTCGCCTCAACCTGAGCGCCGCTGCGCCGAATCAAGTGCCCGAGGCACTCAGGCCTCTTGCGCTCTCCGTTCATACCGCGGACAGCGAGCGGACGTCGAACGATATGCGGATATCTGTCACCAAGCTCGTTCTTAAACCGGGAACGCAGATGGATCTGGACAAGTGGATGGAGGTATTCCTTGCGGCGTTACCCAAAGGCTTGCACACCGCTCCGCCGGAACGGTCAGTCGAAGCGCTGCGTCTGCCCGGATTGGAAGTTCGACGCTATTTTGCAGCCCTGGGGAAGGTCCACGGGAAAGAAGTGCATTCGACGGGCATCCTCGCGCGGAACGGTGAGGATTTGTGGGACGTCGTAATAACGTTTGGGCTCTCGGCGTTCCGTCCGGACGCTGACCGCATCCTCGACTCCATCCATCTGGATTTTCAATCGCGCTGACCCCGAAACAGACGACGGGGCGCCAATTATTTCGCCACCACCGTCGCCTTGAATCCCCTCACCATCCGGGCGTCTCCGTTTTCCGGCGTGTAGCGGTATTCATGGGCGCACGTGACGCTTCCAGAGAATCGGTCCCCCGCCTTCGCCTGGAACTCGCCGTAGATAAAGACGCATTGAGGCAGCGGCTTAACGTCCAGGATCTTCTGTTCCACAACGTGGCCTTCTCCCACGTCCCACTTCTTTGTGACGGGCTCCGATAGGGTCGCATTCGCAAGGAGAACGCCGTCCTTTGTGACGGCTTCCACACGCCCTCGCACGGACGAGCCGGGCTCCAGATCCTTTGCCGATGTGAATGCGCCGAAACTTGCGCACACAAATATCGCCGTGAGCCGCTTCATTTCCTACGCCAGTTTTTGCGCTTAGGATTTCAGGTCAATATGGAGGTTACTAAACCCGTTTAGCAGCTTGCGTGCAGGGTTTTCGACGCGATCAGCATTCCCGCAGGCTCCACGAGCTCTTGCCCTGGAATTATACCGCTCCAATCACGCTCACGGCTTGAACAGCGCTGCTGAGCAGAGAGGGAGAGGCGGGAGC
>CBHXZU010000394.1:0-6181 GCA_966125105.1 uncultured Prosthecobacter sp. | reverse complement strand
GAATAATGCGCGACGCCCTGGGTCTGCCGTTGCAATCGCAAAGCCCAGAAGGTGGCGAAACAACAGCGCGGCATTTCAGTAGCGAGCTCTACACTATAAAAAACTTCGTCCTCCAATCCCTTAACGGACCATCGCAAACGGAAGTTTTCCTTGGCAATCGCTACAGCAGTGTCCGAACAACGGCTTCTACTCGTTCCTGGATCGTTCCTCGTACTGTCAGCCAATCAATTCTCCGCCCGCTGAGTTCGCGTTGATACCAAGCATGTTGCTCGCCTCGAAAATCTGCGTCGCGCCGTGTGCCATCCTGAACGAAGGCGAAGTCCGGCTCGCACAGGATGGTGACGTCGTAGCTCCGCTCGGCGAGACGCTCGAGTTCCGCATCGGCGCGACCAAACATCGCGTGCGCGTAAAACAGCGTCGTGAGCGGAGTCGTGTCGCAGACGAGCCACGCGCAAGCGTTTTCCGCGGCGCTTTCCTCTCGCGCGATCTGCACCCGCGCGATTTGCAGCAAGTCGGGTTCGGAGAGTTTTCCATCCTGCGCCTCCCACAATTCCCGCCCGTACTCCGCGACGTGACTCGTCCCCAAAGCCTTCGCCACAGCGACTGCGAGTGTGCTCTTCCCAGACGACTCTCCACCCAGGATCGCCACACGCCGGATGAAGGACGCGTAAACGCTCGGTGAAAGAAATTGGCGATTTGCATGCACATCTGCACGCAGCTGCGTGCCTGAAACTGGAACGATCTGACGCGCGCGATCGACGCACACATGGGTCACTGCCGGCGCGTTCGGATCCACGGCGCGAAAACGTCGAGTAAGGGCGCGCGCAAACGGATCACCGTAGTCCTCACTCGTGAAAACGGCGTCCACTCGACCGCCAAAGACCTCGAGGCAAAGTCGCGCCACAAACTCACGGTGAATCTCTTCGCCATCCGCATCACGCGGCAATTGGCGCGGTCCGGTCCACGTTGCCGGCAGGGAAGCGAGAAACTCATCGGTCACCACGAGTCGCCGCGTTTGCGGAAACAGCGTCGCGAGCCACCGCTCGCGCCGCGCCGCGTCACAGCCAGCGGGCTCCGGATTGGCATAACTAATCACCCAAACCTCGGCACATTCCGCGAGCGCTCGCTGGATCAGCAATTCGTGTCCGCGATGCAGCGGCGCAAACTTCCCCACGACCAATCCACGTCGAAACGGCTTCTTCATGCTCTCGCCGCCAGCTTGTTCCAATGCCGCAGCGAAATCACGGCATTGATCCAATAGGCGCCGTAGAGCACCGCCGTAATCCATAAACCGCGCGACGCGAAGAGCGGGACCGAGAGTGTATTCACCAGCAGCCACCCCCACCACGATTCCACCTTCCGCGCCATAAGAAGGAACTGCGCCAGCACGCTGAACGCGAGCACTGTTGAGTCGCTGAACGGGGCGTAGGCATCGGTGAATCGATGCAACATCCATCCATAAGCGGCGGCCAGGATTGCGCCCAGCATCGTGAAGATGGCAATCAACCGCGGAGTCGACCGCGTCACCGGCCGCTCACCTCCACCGCGCCCGTGAAGCCAAGTCCACCAACCCCACACGCTCGTGCCGATGAAAAAGATCTGCAGCGTGGCGTCCGCGTAGAGCTGCGTGGTGTAGAACAACCAGCCAAACAACGCGCAGCCAATCACGCCCAGCCACCAAGTGTGCACGGAATTGCGCCCGGCGAGGACGATGGAGGCAGTATTCACGGCGTTCGCCGCAAGCTCCAATTTGCTCACGCGAACGCCTCCGCAAGATCGGTCGTATACTGCACTACTTTGTCCTCAAACGCAGCGCTCACGTCCACGCGCACAGTGCCTGGACCGAAGAGGGATTCCAGTCGCGCCCGCAGTTGCGCCGCGCTTCCTCCCGCGGAACGAAACTCCAGCACGCCATTCGCATGCTGATGCAGCGTGAATTGCGATAAGGCAAACTCCTGGAGGGCATGCGTCACCTCGATGTTATTTAGCCATTCGCCTGATACGGCGCGGAATCGAGCGGGTGGACGCCCCTGCAAGCCCACGAGCATCGGCTCGCCGTCCGCCGTTTGCGCGAGTGATGCATAATCTCCCGTGCGATACCGCAGCAGCGGCAGGCAGGGATTGAAACCTCCGGTGATCGTCACTTCACCCCGCTCGCCAGGCGCCACGACCTTCCCGTCCGCCAGGATCTCCACGTGCATGCGATGCTGCAGAAGCACGTGTCCATTTACCTTTGGATCAAACGCCGCAATCGGCCCTGCTTCATTCATCGAATAGAGATCCACGACCACGCATTGGAATGCGTCCTCGAGCCGCTTCCGCATGCCTGGAAGCAGAGCCATCGAAGTGGAGAGCAGTACCCGCGGCCGAATGCATGGCGCTACCTCGAGCAATTCCGCAAAGGAGATCGGATCGCCGGCGATCACTTCAGCCCCCATATCCTCGAGATATCGCGCGCGATCTTCGCGAGAGCGCCAGTCATCCGGATGCAGGTTGATCTTCGCGAGGCCGGATTCATCCATTGTCGGAGTGACCGAGACATACGTGAAACACTTCCGCTGAAACCCGATGAGGATCACGCCGACCTGTCCACGGCCGTGGCGAAGCTCGATACCGAAACGGCGCAGGGCGCGCTTGTGAAAGGCGAGGTAACTGGCGGCGACCGTCGGCAATGATGGCAGCAAGATGGGATTTCCCGTGGTGCCGCTGGTGCGGAAGTTGATCAGGCGCTCGATGCCGACGTCGTCCGGCACAAAGCTGGGACAGTCCCGCCCGAGATCGGCGCGGCTCATCGTGGGAATGTCCTCGAAGCAACGCGAACGCTCACCGCGGCGCCGGCAGGCAGGGACTTGCGCCCAAGCGCGATCGACGAATGCGTCGAGCCACTCAGGCTTCTTTCCGAGCGGTGCGAGTTTGGCCTTCGCGACTTCGGCTTCAAACGCCCTCACTTTGACGATGTCGTCCACCGTCAGACGATTCCCGCTCTCGTTGCGAAAGCGCGGTGCGGAGGAATGCTCGCGCAACCGTTTGAGCATCGCTTCACCATCCGGTGTGAGTGTCGGATAGCGGTCGGCATCGGTCGGCTCGATTACTCGCGTGTCCATTTGTCCGCTGATTTCTCCGCGGCCTTGCGCGCCAGCGCTTCACGGATCGCCCGGGCGCGTTCCTCCGCGACCTTCGCCGCCTTCATCACCCGCGCGCGTTCACCCGCGCTGAGGCTGGTGAGCCGATCCTGTGCTTGGGCTATCGTCTCACCGGTGGGACGCCCGCCCTGGCGCGAAAGCGACAGTCGGGCCAATTCCTCCCGTCGCTCCGGATCGCTCACGAACTTCGCCGGAGCGGTCTCTCCCGCAAGTTGCTTCGCGTCGTCTTTGAGCAAACCGAGCAGACCGCGAATGGGCGGGCGGTGCTCGGCGAACCACGGGTCGGCGAGCAACCAGCACATCAGCAGCGCGACGCGCAGGGGCGGCTCGCGATCTCCGCGCAACTCGCGCAGTTCAGCCGGATTGATCGCGCCGCCAAAGCTCTCGAGTAAATCCCGGGCAACCGCCGCGACGTGCACACCCGGGGCGCCGCCGAGATAGGGCGGCGCGAGAAAGTCCTCGGGCGTTTCCGCGAGGCGGTGCATCAGCAATTCCAGTGGTGGACCTTCCGCATCCATGGCTAGGCGGCGAACTTCGCGAAAACCTGGGTGCTGTGGCAATCCCGGCATGCGCCCGGACGCTGTTTCAATCGCTGGCGCGCGAACTCCGCTGGAAGGGACCGGATCGCATCGGCCGACGCAATCGCGGCGATCGGAATGCCATATTCGTCGCTGGTGAAACTGCACGGCGCTGCAAGTCCCCGCTCATCGATAAATAGGAACCTTTCGCCAGCGCGACAGTTCTCCACCGCCCACGCCTCACCTCGCGCCGTCGCTGCAAAGCGCTCCAGGTAAGCGTCCCCGCCCGCCAGCCTCACTCCACCGGAAGCCAGCCGCGACGCCAGTTCGGGCAGCTCTGCGCGAAGCGCGTCGATCTGCGCAGGCAGAAGACGGTTCGCGGGGTAGAACTCAGGACGGTCTCGGCCGCCAAGTTGGTTAAAAGTAATCTCGTCGATCCCCCAGCGGGCGAGTTCATCACACAACGCTGGAAATCCACCGATCGTGTCGCGCATCAGCACCACATTCGCGCGCAGTTTCAGCGCGCTCGCGCCGCGCTCAGCCACGAGCGCTTTTACTCCGGCGCGGATCGCTCCGAATCCGCCGGACCAGCCGCGCAGTTGATTGTGCGCAATGCCGATTGCATCCACGCTCACGGTCAATTCCCGGTAGTAGGCAAGCAGATGTTCCCGCATGCCGCGCTCGGCGAGAGTCGTGCCATTCGTCGTCGTGCTGAGGTGCAACCCGAGTTCGTCGCGAAAGTGCCGCGTTAACTCCGTCAAGGGCGCCCACCGCAGTGGCTCACCACCCAACCAGCTGACCAGCATGGGATCTCCACTCGATTGCTGGTAATCGGCCAGCACTGCGCCAAAGGCGCGAATCGCCTGCGGATCCGCGCTTCTGCGAACACGGCGGAGGCGGCGGTCATACGCGCAGAATGCGCATGCCAGGTTGCACACTTCGGTCACGCGCCAGACGACAATCATGCGCGCGCTCCTTTCTTCTCCGGGGCACCGTAGTGCTTTCGGCTGAAGCTGCGGGCAAACGCCACCAGATCTTCCAAAGTCGCGACGTGGTGAATGTTCCAGCCCTGCTCGTCTCGGGCGCGAACGATGCGGCTGTAAGCCTCACCCGTGTCGTAATAGAGCGACTTCTCCTGGCGCGGTTTTGCGAGGCTCTCCCAGTTCCCGGCGAGGTTCAGCACCATCGTGCCTCCGCCCCCTGCCGCAGCCAGCGCCCTCCCCGCGACTTCCCAGCCGGAGTTTCCCTTCTCGTCATTGTCGAACAACGTGCTCACGCCATCGTCGGAGACAATCATGACATGCGCCGGACGCGCGTCCGGCCGACGATTCGCGTAAGTATCGCGCAGCACGTGAATGGGAAACTGCGTGCCGCCGCCGTAGAACCCGGTGAGCACGCGGAGCAGCGCTTCCTCGTCATGCACAAAGCCCCCGGTCGTCGTGACGTCACTCTTCCCGCTCCACAGCGTCGCCTGCACGCGCGCCCCGGCGCGCAGCGCACTCAAGCAAAGGATCGCTCCGGCCAGCGCGGGATAGGAGATGAGATGCTGCGGGTTCGGCATCGAGCCGGAACTATCCACATATAGATCGAGGTCGAACGGAAGCCGCTTCGGTAACGCTCCCTCCGTCGTGCCCCAAGTGCGCTGGACCGTGGTCACACCCGGCACGACTCGGGGACTGATCAGAATGCTCTGCAGCCAATCCGCATGATCGATCGGATGCCCGATGTCCCACGGCTCGAGACCCTCGGGCAAAGGGTCAGTGCCCTCCGGCAATTCGCGGCTGGGAAATGGCACGATGTGCGGTTGCGCGCGCTCGCGGTAATAACGCACCGCCACATCGTGATCGCTCAGCGTGATGCCCGCGGCGCGCAGGATCTCGCCGTATTCAAATGGCTGCCGCGCCTGCCCGCTCCCCATCGCGGGCGTCGCCCCCTCCTTCGGCTGCGCCACTACGTAGTCCTTCTTTCCACCGTTCCCCTCTTCGCCCGAGAGATCCGGATCCGCTGCAGGATGAATGTTCCCCAGGCGTTCCTCCGCATCCTCGTCGGTCAAACCGAACGGCTCCGCGCCGACACCGGCGCATTTGGTGTCGTGCATGGCGGCGAAGCGCTGGGCCGCCGCTTCCTTGTCGTCGAGCAGATAGGTCAGCATCAGCGCGGCAAATCTTCCCGAGCCGTCCAGCCAGTCCCGCGCATAGCTGCGCACCAGGCGCGCGCCGAGCCACGCATCGCCCTCCATGCGATCGTCCACGGCGCCGCCACCAAGCGAACCACGATCGAGCGTCCACAGGATCTCGTAGATGCGCACGTAAAGTCGCCACGCCGCGCTCGGCGGCGCCTTCTTCCCCTCCAGCGCGCTCATGCGTTTGTAGACGTCGGCGATGCAAAGATTCGCGCTGCGTTGCAGGCGGTCGTTGATCAGCAGATCCGTGTAGTGATTCGCGACCATCGGCGCCTGCGCTTCAATCGTCGGAAGCGCCCGCCGCATGCGCGCGATGCAGCGCGCGTGATCGGTGAGAT
>CBHXZU010000393.1:0-6185 GCA_966125105.1 uncultured Prosthecobacter sp. | reverse complement strand
ATGACAGCTCATGCGTTCGCGGTGTTTATCCCGCGGCCAACCCCAGTCTCAAGCCATCCCGTGCCGGTCAGCGTTGTTCACACGCTGAGTGGTACTGTTTATTTTTCCGGGACAGATACTCCTTATCCTTCTCCGTGTGAATAACCCTCGGAACGCCTGCTCCACATCGTGCTGATGCGGGTTCCATGCGTTTTGGAAATTGTGAAAAACTGACCGGCAATTGCCGGAGCGAAAATAATGGCTCCGGTTGTTCGCGAGTTATCGGGAGTTATCGGCAACCGTTGCAGAGTTATTCGCAACTTGTTCTTGGCCGTCCGGACCCTCCGGATTCACCCAAAGTTGCTTGCCCAGTGCATCTTTGGCCGCGGCCGTTTCCGCATCCTTTTTGCTGCGCCCGCGTCCTTCACCGAGCTCCAGACCGTTCCACGTGACTCGGGCGACGAACTTCTTCTGATGCTCGGGGCCTTCCGCTGCGATGATCGGGTAGCTCGGGCTCACCGGGGAGATAGCTTGAAGGATTTCCTGGAGGCGGCCCTTGGGATTCGCGTCTGGCGGGTCGACGTCTAGCGCTTCAAGGTCCTCTCGCGCTTCAGTTAAAACGATTCTCCGTACGGTTACGTAGTCCGAATCGAGGTAAATGGCGCCGATCAGCGCTTCATAAGCGTCTGCCAAGGCGGAAATGCGTTCCCGTCCCCCGGAGGCTTCCTCGCCCCGCCCCATCATCAGGTGTTGGCCCAAATCGAGCCGTTCCGCGTGCATTTTCAGGCCGTCCCGAGAGACCAGCCGTGACCGCATCTTTGTCAGCTGTCCTTCGCTAAACTTTGGGAAGTGGTCGAAGAGCCACTCCGTGAAGATGAGCTGCAAAACGGCGTCGCCGAGAAACTCGAGCCGCTGGTTATCAAAGTGGTGCCGCTGGGTCTCGTGCCCCAGCGATGGGTGGGTCAGCGCCTCCGCCAGAAGGAGCGGATTGCGAAACTTGTATTTCAGGCGCTGTTCAAGTGGATTCATCAGACGCTGAAAGCGATAACAGCCGGAGGGGTCGAACGCTTGGCAAAAATATCGTCATACGTTCGGGGCAAGGATTCTTCATGGTATACGCAGCGGGGAAGTGCATTGGGTGCACGGCGCGAGGAGAATAGACGGTCTCTAGGGAGCAAACGAAATGCCGTCGGAAGGGATAGCCGCGTCATAATAGATAACAGCTTTCTTAGACGGGTTGTTACACATGCGCGCTGATTTCAAAGGAATGCCTCTGTCAACGGTCTGCCTTTTCGATTCGACTCAACGCAGATGAACCCGCTCAGCCGCCGCGAAATGCTTGCCCAATGTTCCCTGGGCTTTGGCGGGCTGGCGTTGGCGGGTCTCTTGCCCGCCCCTGGGTCGGTTGCGCCGGTGCCGCACTTTCGGCCGAAGGTGCAGCACGTGATCTTAGCCGACCTGAGCGGAGGGGTGGCGCACGTGGAATCCTGGGATCCGAAGCCGGAACTGGAGCGTCGCCATGGCCAGCCCATGCCCTTCCCGGTTCGGCCCACGATGTTTAATAACAACGGGAACATCATGCGCTCGCCGTGGACCGCGAAGCCACGCGGTCAGAGCGGAGTGGTGTGCACGGATCTGTTTCCGCGCTTGGCGGAGATGGTCGATGACCTCGCGATCATTCGATCGATGACCACGAAGGTCAGCGAGCATGCGCAGGGGAACTATACCTTTCATACCGGGTTCCCGTTTATGGGTCATCCTAGCGCCGGCGCCTGGATTTCGTATGGCTTGGGGAGCTTGAACGAGAACCTGCCGGCATTCGTCGTTCTCCAGAGTGGCGGTGCAGCCGCGCCGCACGGAGGCGTGGGACTCTTCAGCAGCGGCTACCTGCCGGCGCAACACCAGGCGAGCATCCTGAAGGTGGATGACGGCGAGGCGCTGCCCAACATCCGCCCGAGGGACGCTGACGCCATCCAGCGCAAGCGTCTCGATTTCATCCAGGCGATGGATCGCGACTTCGCGCAGAAGACTAACGATCCTCAAGTCGAAGCCGCGATTCGGAATTACGAGACCGCTTACCGGATGCAGACCGCCGTGCCGGAGCTCACCGATATCTCCGCTGAAACCGAGGCCACGAAGCGACTCTACGGACTCGATTCTCCCGATAAGCTGGTCGCAGGCTACGCCCGCCAATGCCTCACGGCGCGCCGGCTCGTGGAGCGGGGTGTCCGCTTTGTGGAACTGAGTTGTTTGAACGCGAGCATCGGTGCAGGGAATGCGCCCAATCCGTGGGACCAGCACGGTGCCTTGGAGAAAGGTCACGGCACGATGGCTCGGCAGGTCGATCAGCCACTCGCCGCCCTCATCACAGATCTGAAAGCGCGAGGCCTCTGGGAAAGCACGCTCGTTCTCTGGGCGGGCGAGTTTGGCCGCACGCCGTTCTCCCAGGGTAGCGATGGACGCGATCATAACCCGAGCGGCTTCAGTGTGTGGCTCGCTGGCGGTGGCGTGCGCGGCGGCACCGCCTATGGCGCGACCGATGATCTCGGCTACAACGCCGTCGAGAAGATCGCCACGATCTACGATTTCTACGCGACGGTGCTGCACCTTCTCGGCATGGACCACGAGAAGCTCACGTATCGATTTGGCGGGCGCGATTTCCGTCTCACTGACGTGCACGGCAATGTGCTCCGCGAGATCCTGAGCTGAGTGCACAAACGCGTTGCGGCGGAAAACCGCGTGCACCGGCGAGGCCATTGCGCTTTCCTCCCGCCGCAATGAAACTCCCGACTATGGTCGCCGCTGCAGTTCTCGCCGCAACCGGTTTCGCTGAGCCAGTCAAAGTCGACGGCTTTACCCACGTTCGAACAGTCGGAGGGATCGACGAGTATCAACTCGAATCGAACGGCCTCCGCGTGCTGCTCCAGCCGAAGAAAGTCGCGCCGACGGTGACCTTCATGGTCACCTACCATGTTGGTTCGCGGAATGAAGTTACCGGCACCACCGGCGCGACACACTTGCTCGAGCACCTCATGTTTAAGGGGACCGAGAAGTTCGATCGCAGCAAGGGCACGGGCTTTGACCAAGTGCTCGAGCGCGTCGGCGCCGAGACCAACGCGACGACCTGGCACGATCGCACCAATTACTTTGCCACGGTGCCGACGCAGGCGCTGCCGGTGCTGGTGGAAATCGAGGCGGATCGCATGCGCAACCTGAGTCTGCGGGAAGATGATCGCCGTCCGGAAATGACGGTCGTCCGCAATGAGTTCGAGCGTGGCGAAAACATGCCGCAGAGCGCCCTGGACAAGGAGATCTGGAGCGCCGCCTTCATCGCTCACCCTTACCATCACGATACGATCGGCTGGCGGAGCGACATCGAGCGCGTGCCGATCGAAAAGCTGCGCGAGTTTTACAATACTTACTACTGGCCGAACAACGCCACCGCGACCGTCATCGGCGACTTTGACCCAGCCGAGGCGCTCAAGATCATCGCGAAAAACTACGGCCCGATTCCGCGCTCCCCTCACCTTTTCCCGGAAGTCTATACGCAGGAGCCCGAGCAGACCGGGCAACGACGCGTGCGCATCGAGCGCGCCGGCGAAGTGGGCGTGGTGGAACTCGCGCACAAGATCCCGCCTGCGACGCATGCGGACTGGCCGGCGATCAAGGTGCTGAGCGCCATTCTCACCGACGGTAAAACAAGCCGCTGCTACCGCGCGCTGACCGACAAGAACTTCACCATCGAAGTGAGCGCGTTCGCTGGTTTCAACCGCGACCCCTCGATTCACTCCATTACCGCCGATCTCGCCGTGGATGCGAAACACGACGACGTGGAGAAGCGCCTGGTCGCGGAAATCGAGCGCGTGAAATCGGAGGGAGTCACACCTGCCGAAGTGCAGACCGCCGTGGCGAAGCTCCTCGCCGAGCGCGCTTATTCGCTCGACGGTTCTTTTGCCACCGCCGCAGTGATCAATGAATGCATCGCCGTCGGTGACTGGTCGCTTTTCGTCACCCTCGACGACAAGTTCAAAGCCGTCACCCCTGCCGAGGTGCAACGCGTGGCGAAGAAATACTTCACCGAGCGCCACAGCGTCGCGGGCTGGTTTGTTCCTTCCGATGAAAACAGCCGCGGTGACGACGTCGCTGAGACGACCCAGGACGAGAAGATAAAGCCGAAGGAAGTAAAGCCCCCGCAGGCCCCGAGTTCGGAACTGCCCGCGCCGGCGCCCACGAAGATCGCCGAGCACTCGACGCGTGAGAAGGTCGCCGGCGTTGATCTCGTGGTTTGCCCGACGGACGTGAAGGATGTCGTGACCATCCGCGGAAGCATTGGCGCAGGTGAATCCGCGTCACCGAATCGCGCCCTGGCGCACCTCGTGGCCGGGATGCTCGAGCGTGGCACGAAAAAGCGCGACCAGTTTCAAATCGCGGATCTTCTCGAAAAAGTCGGCGTGGTCCTCGAGTTCAAGGTCGGGACGGAAACCGTCGAGTTCACCGCCCGCTGCCTAACCCCCGATGTGCCGCTGGTGATCGAATTGATCGCCGAGCAACTGCGCCAACCGGCTTTCCTGCCCGAAGAACTCAAGAAGCTGAAGACGCAGCTCATCAGCGAAACTCAGCAGACGCTGGAAGACACTGACACCCAGGCCGCGATCGCTTTCTCGCAATCGATCTTTCCGCCGGGTCACCCGGGTCGCAAGGCGAGCGTGCCTGAGCTCGTGAAAGGATTTGAGTCCGCGAAGTTGGAAGACGTGATCGCCTTCCATCGCGAAGTCTACGGACCTGCGCCGCTGCGCATCGTCGCGGTGGGAGACGTGGTCCCCGCGAAAGTGAAGGCCGAAATCGCGAAGGCATTCGACGGATGGTCCGGCGGAAAGCAGCTCGCCCCGCCGTCACAAACGCCGGCGCCCGGTGGCGAGAAGGTGGTGTCGATGCCCGACAAAACCAGCGTCAGCGTGGTGATCGGTCAGCCGATCTCTCTGCGAGCGAGCGACCCGCAATGGCTGGCTCTGGATCTCGCGAACGCCGTGCTCGGACGCAGCTTCACCAGCCGGCTCATGGGCAACGTCCGTGATCGTGAAGGCCTCACCTACGGCATCGGCTCAAAGATCGGCGGCGATACCTTCCGCCCGGGCGCATGGTACGTAAAAGGAACCTTTGCGCCTGCTTTGCTCGAGCGCGGCCTA
Source organism: uncultured Prosthecobacter sp. (assembly GCA_966125105.1). Classification (GTDB taxonomy): domain Bacteria; phylum Verrucomicrobiota; class Verrucomicrobiia; order Chthoniobacterales; family Chthoniobacteraceae; genus SXWH01. The sequence continues at coordinate 1,020 of CBHXZU010000393.1, read as the reverse complement.
GAGAGCACGTGGCGGGAAATCAAGGACTGGCAATCCAAGGGCGTTACCGCCGCGGAGTTTGCCTACCGTCAAAGCGCCCTGGCCGGCCAATTCGCCGTGACGCTCGAAACGACCGAAGGCCTCAGCGAGCAGCTACTTCGCGCTATGGAACGCGGCTTCGATTTGAGGTGGCTCGATGAATATCCGAGCAAACTTCGGGCGCTGACGTTGGATGAGGTGAACTCCGTGATCCGAGCCCAGCTCGATCCCGCCAAGATGACGACGATCAAGGCCGGGACCTTAAAGTAGATCCTTCGGGTCGGGCGCCGGGCGGGTTCTTACGTTATGCGCTCCCTCCTGCTCACCCTTCAGTCTCTCGTCGCCGTTTGCTGCGCCGCGGATCCGCTTACCCTTGCCCGCGAGGACCACTGGCTGATCATCAAAGGCCCGCACTTGCCGGGCGAAGTGAAAATCAACTACCTCGAGGCGTATTGTCGCCCGGGTTCGACCGATGCCGATTGGGTCAAACACACCGTGATCCCGCACAAGACGGAGCTCATCTCCGCCGCGCCGGAAAAGGTCGTGATCCGCGACACGCTGCAGGACGGTGTGATCGTCGATCACGAGATCACGACCCGCGGCGACGAAGTCGACTTCCAGCTGACCGCTCGCAATCCCACCAATGTCGCCAGCGAGGCTCACTGGGCGCAGCCGTGTGTCCGCCTGAGCAAGTTCCTGGGTATGGATGAAGCGACCGCCGGCAACACGGAGGATTATCTCGGGAAGTGCTTCATTTTCCTCGATGGGAAGCTGACGCGCATGCCGACGCCGCAGTGGGCGACGAAGGCGCGCTATATTCCCGGGCAAACTTGGGCGGCGAAAGGCGTGCCGCGAACTGATGTAAACCCGCGCCCACTCAATCCCCTCACACCGAGCAATGGCTTGATCGGTTGCTTCAGCGCCGATGAAACGTTGATCTGGGCCACGGCGTGGGAACCGCATCAGGAATTGTTCCAGGGCGTTGCCCGCTGCCTGCACAGC
>CBHXZU010000392.1:0-6187 GCA_966125105.1 uncultured Prosthecobacter sp. | reverse complement strand
TCCACAAAAATGAACACCTCTCCGCGTGCCTGGCGGGCGCCCGCATTACGCGCGGCGGAAATGTGGTGGAGGTCCACCTCCAAGACGCGGGCGCCGTGTTCCGCAGCGATGGCGGCGGTGCGATCCGTGGAGCCGTCGTTAACGACGATCGTCTCCGCTTCGAGCCCGGCTGTCGCGGCGCAGATCCCCTCGAGGCAAGGTCCGATCCAGCCTTCTTCATTGTGGGCTGGAACGATTACGGAAAGCATGCCGAAGATTGTGGATGCGGATCCCCGCTGACACGAAAGCAGGAATCGGATTTTTTCGAAGTGACGTCTTATTTGGCGCCTCGCGCAATGTTTCCGAATAAGAAGAAACCGGCAACGACCGGATCTTCCTTGCACGCTCACTTGCCGCGAAGGAGACGCAGGAATTGCCGGGCGTTCCGTATGGCGTGGCAGTCGCGGTCATTATTGAAGTACGCCCAGACGGTGTGGGCTCCCGAGTCTTCAATTTTCCGCACCCACTCGCTGAGTTCGTCGCGAGTGTAGTCGTGGCGATACCAGCGCGTCGTGCCGTGAAAGCGAACGTACAGCTCATCGCTCGTCTTCACGAGCGTATCGGGCAAACGCGGTCCGCTGCAGGAGCAGAAGATGATGCCGTGATCGCGGAATGCGGCATAGACGTTCTCGTTCCACCAACTGCGATGCCGGAACTCGACGACGTTGCGGCGAGCGGGATCGAGCTGGGCCACGATGTTGCGCAAACGCGCAGGGGTGCAGTCGAAGGTCGGCGGCAATTGGAACAAGAAACACCCCATCCGCTCGCCCAGGAGATCCGCGATGTAGCCGAAGTCGCGCACCAGGGTTTTGGTCCCAGCGAAACGCTTCACGTGCGTGATGAGCTCGCAAACCTTCACCGTGTAGATGAACCGTCGCCGCCCTGCTTGTTTTCGCCAGGTTTCGACGGTGCCCACGGTGGGCCAGGAATAGAAGGGCGCATTGAGCTCCACCGTGCGGAAGTTCCGCGCATAGTGTGCAAACCAATCGGAGCGCGGCAGAGAATCCGGGTAAAAGCCCCCCTGCCAGTGCCAGTAATACCAGCCCGAACACCCGATGTGAAAGTCGATGGAAGATGGCGCCTTTGCGGCGCGTCGCGCGACCGGACGTGGAGAACCTCATGGAGCCCCGGGCTCCGTCTCCCATGCAAGGCGAGCGGCATGCATTTTGGCGGCGCGCCCGACATTAGCGACGCGTTGGGCCGCGCGCCTTTCTTCCCGCCGCGCGCGACGCTCTTCTTTCGTCAGGGCAGGACGCGTTTTCTCCGAGGGCATCAAAAACGGAAACGGGTGCGGGCGCGATGATGGCCTCACGCAGCGTGCTGGAAGACGGTGCGGGGATTTCGGATTTCGGATTTCGGATTTCGGATTTCGGATTCCAGCGGCAATGCCATCGGCGTCCAGTTGGTAGACGATGCGATGCGCCGGGGCGGAGATGGAGAGCGTGGGACGTGCCCGGTCGGGCTTAGCGCGCACCCCCGCCTAGTGTCCTGAGAAGTCCCTTCGAAAACGCGTTAGTCGTGTCGCCCCTTCAGGGCTGATCAAATTCGCTGACAGTTCCGGTGGCTCGCCGACCGGCTCATGCTGGTCGGCACTCCGGACTTGCTCGCCTGCCCGAAAGCGATGCCAGACTTCTAGAAGATATCACTGACTCAGGAGACTAGAGCGATTGCCAAAAGAAGTTTCCGGATCGTTCCCGCCCGCCATTTCCACCCGCACACAGGTCTGGAGACCTATGCCACCGCAGGCGCGCTTACGGAGCCGGAAAATACTTTCGGCAGATGCTCCGGCCGTTCAGCGAACCAGCGCTATTGCTTCATCTGTGGCGCTTCTACAATCACCGAGCGAATCGCGGTGCCGTCCATCAGGACGGCGACGCGACGCGTGCCCGCTTGTCCCTGGCTAAAGTTTGCCAGGTACAACCACCTTTGCTGCCCGTCCAACTGCACGGATGTCAGCTCCAATTCTCCCATCTCGGTTTTACTAATTCCCGCCGTTTTCGCCGCCAACAATTCGGCTTGAGCAAAGGTGACAGGCAATTTGCCCTTCTCCGGCTCTGCATTCGGACACTTCGCCAATTTCTCGGCGGGGATCACAAGCCGCTCCTTCACCCCGTTGGATGTCCACTTGAAGACCGGATCAGGATCAGCAGCCTGGCTTATGGGGACGATCCTTGGGCTGAGGGACGCGAGGATCATGCAGGCGAAAAGACGGGTTCGAGGCATCACTTTTCCTCCGGGACAATTGTTTGAAAGAGCGCGTTTACGGGAATGCTCACGCCCCAGTCCGCTCCCACGGAAAACTTCACGAAGAGAATCCTGCCTCGGCCAATGTTTCGGAGGGTCACCCCGGTGAATGTGATTTTCTCTTTCCGTTCCGGCTTGCTGGCGATGAATGCTTCCCGGGCAACTTCGATGGCGCGCGCGAGGGCCACACCCTCGACATCGGCGGAATCCCATTCCGCGCCCGAGACAAACGATTCCTTGATCTTCAGCGAGAATCGTCTGCCCGCACTGTCCACCCCGCCGGTGGAAAAGACCACGCGCTCGTCAAAGGCTGGTTCTTCGGCCGCAAGCGAATAAGGCAATACGGCGCCGAGAATAGCCAGGGCAACTGGGGAGAGCCTCATGACGCCGTTCAAGCATGCCTCTCGAAGGAGGCAATCTTCTTTTCGAGTGAACTCGGGGCTACTGGAAGTGAAACCCGTTCTACTTAAATCCGCGCTAAATAAGCGGCTCGCTTTGCAGGGTCCGGCGGCGGATTACGCGAGCCTGGTAAATGCCCGCGGCGCGATGGATCCCGATCGCGATTGGCAGCGGCAGGATTACCAAGGAGAGCAATTTGTAGCGGAGGCGCGCCTCCCTGCTCCAGAAGTCCGCGGTGAAGTGGAGCACGCGCTGCGATTCGCCCTGGATCATCACGTCCCACGCATCAGGGTCGAATAGCACGGGAAGCGCGGTGCCGGGTGGATACAGAGCGAGCAGCTCCTGGGCATTCTGGACCGTGGCCGGGTAATCCGGATGAACCGTCTCTTCCTTCCCGTTGATTGTCCCGGTGAGCCACCAAGGCCTCGCTTGCGCCTTCATTGAGCGGTGCGTTGCGCCGGTGACATGGAACGTTTCCGAACGATATCGATCGCGCTTGAAGTAAATGCACAGCCGGTTCCAGAGGGGGAAAATGGCTATCCAGGAAACGACGATCGCAAGGAAGATGAGGCATCCGGAGATGATGCGAGGCGCTTTCACAGCTTTGAGTTAGTGTCCTGAGTCAGTAGGCTCTTGGAAAATGCGCCAGTCGTGTCGCCCCTCAGGGCTGGTCAAATTCGCTGACGGCTCCGGTGGCTTACGCCGACCGGCTAATTTCTGGTCGGCCCTCCGGGCCTGCTCGTCTGCCCGAAAGCCATACCAGACTTCTCCAAGATATCAGGATACTAGTGACCTGTTCGGCGCCTTCAAGGGGCCGCGTGGAAAGTGCTGGGCAGTCTATTACGCGCGTTTGATGGCGATCGGTTTGCTCAACCTAGTTGTGCCGTCCCTCTGTTTCTCAACGAGGACGAAGAGGGCCTCGTCTCCAGCGTTTGCGAGTCCTTGGGTCACGAGCGCTTCGCCGGGATCCGTGGAGGTGAAGCTTTGAATCAGATTTGCCGGGCCGACGGCCTCGTCGGGCGTCGCCACATGGTGGAGATCATAGCCTGCAGCATCCGGCCGAGGACTCCAGGTCAAGCGTCCCTTCGCCTCGGCTGCATCCCATGCTCCGGTCAACGGAAGCTCGGCATCTGCGGGAATCGGCGCATCGATGTGCGGTGGTGGACCAGATCGTTCCAGGCCGAAGATCGAGTCGAACGTAACTTTCCCAATCTTGTGCGCGACCAATCCCATGAAAGCGGCGCCAACAAAGTCATTCACGGTGACACTGATGGGAAGCAGGGATTGGTTTCCACTAGCCAGCAGCAGTAGAACGATAATTACTGTCACTCCCGCGGTGAGCATTTGCCGCAATGCGATGTGAAAGTGTTCTGGTTGGGTCAGCCGCAACGCTACTTTTAGTCCATCCAGGATCTGCTGGCGCGCTGCGATTGCTTCGGCAGGACTCCCCACGGCGGACGGGAACTTACGCTCCTTGAAATAACTGGTGACCACCCAAAGCCGCAAATAGAGGTAATAAAACGCCATCGCCAGCAACGCCCCGAGAAATCCTCCGACCACCATTGTCCGAAAGGGGGTCAACCACTGGACCTTGAACGTCTCGCTCAGGCTGGCATCCCCTTTTCCTTGGGAGTAGGAAAGTTGGACCGTAATAGGCAACTCTCGATATTTCCAGGAGAGGATACTGGGCATCAGATACCACTGGCCTCCCGCAGCTCGAACGCTGGGCATTTCCAGTTGAACGGATAGCTTTTGTCCAGGCGCGAGCCCTAAACCTGGCATGTAGTTCCTGGTGTCCCATGCCGTTGCGGCCGATTCGCCCATCGGCCGAGTGGATACCAACTGCGGCGGGACCACCCAGCGCAGCTCCTTGAGACCGACCAACTCGTCGGACACGTTTTCCACGGTCACATTCAGCTTCCAACCTTCCATCAACTCCACCGGGTGTTCCGGCTTGGTAATGGTCAGCGTCACGGGAGCCCGCCCCGAGCTTCCCCGCGGCTCCGCAGGCTGCGTTGCTGGCGGAGCCTGCGTCCACGCCCGGCAGCCAAGCAGGCACAGCACGCAAACGAGCAACGGCCTCGCGATGAATATCAAACTCAGACGGAAAACGGACATGGCGGTATTAGGTGGAAAATTGCGTAACTTGGTTCCGTGACTTCGCTTCGTTGCCACTTCCATCAGGCATGAATCCAGAACGCGCTGTCGGCAAACTGCTCCCCTTTCCACCAATCGAGCGTGCCGGTTCCGCGTCGGAAGTTCCGCGAGCCAGCCTGGCTTTGCAGGGGGGCAATAACTTCGCCATTGGAGTCGCGCCGCGCGCGGTCGTCGCTGGTCTCGGGGACCACCACGACAATGTGGCCCGGTCTGCCGTCATTCGTCCGGCGGGCTACGATCAATCCAATTCCCCCCACATTCACTTCGCTTTGCAGCTTGGTGAGCGTGCCCGTCTGCCTCCAGCCGAACCTCGGGCCGAACGCCTTCAGCCATCGGAAAATGTCGTTCGCTCGCTGTTCGTCGATCGTGCTGTCGAGCCGCGGCTGCACCGTCTCCCCGCGTTGCAGGCGAAGCAGCGCGTCGGGAGTCCACCAAACACGCGGGACATACACTCCCGCCAAATGGCAGAAGTCATGCACGTAGATATTGCAGAAGGTGAACCCATCTCGCGGCTGGTAGCGGGCATGGGAGGCTTTATCGACGGCGAGGTAATCAATGATCGCCGCGATCTCGGCCGTGAGTTCGGCTGGAGTTGTCCCCTTCCTGCCAGGCTGACCGGGCTCATTCAGGGAATGCGCCGTCGCGTTTGCCGAACGTTTGGTCACGCTGCCGGCCGCGCGCGGCGCAAACACGGCCACGATGCCGTCCGCCGGCGGCGTCGGATCCGGAGTAACGACGGGAATCTCGACTGCGCCGTCTCCGCCAATGGCTTTTAGGAATTGAGAAGCGGCAAAGCCCCGCAGGAGCGCGCCATTCAAGCTCGTTTCGACTTCGAGGAATTCGTCTGTCCGTTTCCCCGCAATCAGACGAACGCGATGACCATCCGGCAGGCGGGCGATCACGTTTGCCGTTGGGTTGTTTCGGTCGATTTTTGGCGCGCTCCGCAGGCGGAGCGGAGACTCCTTCACATCGACCTCGAATAGCTTCCCGCTGGTCGCCACCGGCGAAGGCGGCGCGATCGGAGCCAGGCCGGGCGAAGGCGCCGGGACCAGCGCCGGCGCCGCGGCCGCCGCGACGGTTTGCGAAAGGCGCTGAAACTCGAAGATATTCTGCCCGTAGAATTTCTCTCCATCGAAGTGGCCTTGCATCAAACCCTTCGCCGGTTTGAACGAGCCCGCATTGTAAGCAATGGCGACGTGGACTCGTTCCAGGTCGCTGAGCGTTTCCCGATGCGCGAATCCCATCCGCGCCATGGCTGCCTTCAATTCCTCGATGAGCTTCTGCAGGCACGCGCCGAAATCGCGCCACTGGCGATCCAGGAAAAAGCCGGGATCATCGCGAAAGAATT
>CBHXZU010000391.1:0-6192 GCA_966125105.1 uncultured Prosthecobacter sp. | reverse complement strand
AGTCGTGGCATTCACCGGTATCGCTCCAGTCGTTCACAAAGACGCTGCCGTCCGGAGCGGTGTTCAGGTCGAGTCCGCGAAACCATGGATCTTCGGATCGGAGGAAATCGGGTTCGTGTTTTCCCACATAGCCGCTGCCGGCGCGCTCGAGCCGATCCACGTTCACGCGGCGGCCGTGCATGTTCACCGTGTAAAGCTTGTCGCGCCACGCGGCGGGCCAATTGTCGCCCTGGTAAATCATCATCCCGATGTGCGCGTGTCCGCCGCCGAGATCGTCGCCGCCGCTGCTCTGTTGGCGCGATGCTTCCCAGCCCTTGCCGGTATCGAAATGATAGTGGTCCGCGTGCTGATCGATGGTGGTGTAGAGACGCGACTGCGGATTCAGCCAAAACGAGCTGTTGTAATGGGCACCGGGGATGTTGTGCCACAGGTGGCCGATCACCGTGTTGATGAAGAAGAGTTCGCCGAGTTTGTCCCAATCGTGGCCCCACGGATTCGTGGTTCCGGTGTTGAGCGATTCGAAGACGCGCCGCTCGGGGTGGAAGCGCCAGATGCCGCCTTCAATGAAGGCGCGCTTTTCGTCCGGTGTGCCGGGGATGCCGATGCGGCCGGGGCAGGAGTGTCCCACCCGTCCGTAGAGCCATCCGTCTGGCCCCCACTTCAGTCCATTGGCGAGGTTGTGGTGGCTATCCTTGGCGACGGTGAAGCCATCGAGCATTGCTTGCGCCGGGCCATCGGGGACGCCGTCCGCATTCGCATCGGGAATGAAGAGCAACTGCGGCGGGCACATCAGCCACACCCCGCCGCGACCGACGCACACGCTCGTGAGCGTTTGCACATCATCCACGAAGACCTTGCGAGAGTCGGCGCGTCCATCGCCGTCCGTGTCTTCAAATATCAACACGCGATCGCGGAGCGACAGGTCCCAGCGAATGCCCTTCTCCGCGTAGGTGAAGTTTTCCGCGACCCAGAGCCGGCCCCTGGCGTCCCAACTCATCGCGATAGGGTTTTGCACCTGCGGCTCTCCCGCGAAGAGCGTGACGGAGAATCCCTCCGGCACCTTCATCGTTCGCGCCGCATCGGCGGCCGGCATCAGCGGTTTGGCGAGATCAGTTTCCGTATTGGTCAGCTTGGGAAACTCGGCGGCGAATGCGGTGATGGCAGTCGCCAATGTGCAGGCGGCAGCGAGACGGTTCCGGTTCATGGAAGTCGGCGATCGTCGGAGATTACAGCTTTAGCTTCTCCACCAGCGTCGCTTCGCGTTCCGCTTCCGGCATCGGTTTGAACGTGACGGCTACTCCCGGCAAGGCGGCGCGGATTTTCTCCACGTCGGCCTCCGCGAGATCGGTTTGATGATTGGAAAGCTTCTTCAAGTTCTTCAACGACTTGAGCGGCTCCAGCGCGGCAGGAGTGAGACGGATTTCGAAGAGTTCGAGCGACTCCAGCGACACGATCTTTGCCAGCGTCGGAATGGTGCTGGCATCGAGGCTCGCGGGCGAAGCCGTGCCCCACTTCGGCAAACGCTGGCCGATGCGCAGGACCTTGAGATTCGGCAGCTTTGTGAGGAACTCGTTGCCGGCCTGCGTTTGCGCCGTGTGCCAGGTGTGAAACTCGCGGAGCTGTTCCATTTTCCCGACCGCTTCCAGCGCGGCATCGCCTGCCGTGGCTCCGGCGAAAGTGAGTCGCTCGAGTTTCGGCAGGCCTTTGAGATGGATCAGCCCTGCGCCGGTGAAGTCCTTTGCATTGAACGACGGATGCCAGAGCGCGAGCGCCCGCAATTTCTGAAAAGCCGCGAAGTGCTTGTAGCCATCATCGGTGAGCGATGAGCCATTCGTGCTCAATTCTTCCAACTCCGTGAGTCCAGCGAGGAGGGGCAAGGTGGTGTCGTTCAGGCTTTTTCCGTCGAGGCTCAGCTTCCGTAGCTTCGCGCATTGTCCGATGAGCCGGTATTCCGCCTCGGTGAAATCCGCGGCCTTCGCTTGCAGCTCCACGGCCACGCCGTCGGCTTCCTTGATCGTCGCGCCGAGCTTGCGCAGAGACTCCACGGCGGGCTCGGCGGCAAAGGCGCTCGTGGTGAACAGGATGCTGGCGAGATAGAGACGGAAGTTCATGACGAAGAGTGATCGGGAGTCAGGCGGGGCCCTTTTCCCACGTGTATGCAGGCGGTAAAGCGCTTTGCAGCTGGGGAATTAGGAGTGCGGAGGCTGCCGGGGCCGTATTCTCGCGGTCGCGGCCTTACCCTTTCGGGTAACTGCGACCGGGCAATAGCGGTTTCCGCGGGGTGGAGGATACTAATGGTCAGCCGCATCCCGCCGTCTCCTTCCTATGAAAATCTCCCGCATTCGTCGCCCTGTTTTCGTGGCATCTGCTGTGGCACTCGTTGCCGCGGTTAACGTTTCGTCTCTCGGCGCGGCGTATGTATGGGTTCCGACTGCTGGCGGAACTAGTTACGATTGGACCACGGACACGCAGGACAACTGGGGCACGGGATTCTTCGGTCCGTTTCCGAGTGCGCCGGGCGATATTGCGAGCATCAATAACAACATCGCGGGGAATCAGACGGTCCGCCTGCAACAGCCGATCACCATTGGCACGTTGAATATCGGCGATGCGGACGGAACGAACAGCCTCACGATTTCGGGTCCGACTGCGTCGAATGTCCTGATGTTCGATAGCGGAACGCCCGGCGTGGCGGCGGCGATCAACATGACGGCGGCCGGCGCGACGACACCGACCCCGGCCAACACGATCAGCGCGCCGGTTCAGCTTCTCTCGAACCTGGTGGTCAGCGCGGGAGCGGCGGACGCGAACAACCGAATGAACTTCTTCTTCGCAGGACCGGTCGACATGAACGGACGGACCATGACGTTCACGAACGGGGTAGGTGGCATCACCCAGTTCGAGTTTGGCACGGGCGGAACGGTCAGCGGATCGGGCACGATCATCAATAACAGCAATACCTCCGTGAACGCGCAGGGATCGAAAGCGTTCACCGGCACCCTGATCGCCAACAAGGGGATCGGCGCAACAAACTCCGGAAGCTTCACGATGACCACCGGCGGATGGACGAATGCGGCCGAGTTCGTGATCAACGGGTATCTCTCCGGCGGTGGCATCGTGCAGAATGGCGGCACCATTCACGCAGGGAATAACTCCGGCGCGGCGAATAATCCCGGTCAGCGCTTCACCACCAACCGGATCACCCTGAATGGCGGCACGCTTAGCGATGGCGGGCAAACGGCGGCCGCTGGCGCTTCGAACTGGGGCATGGGACTGGAGGCGGTTACCGACAACGTTGCGGTCCTGGATTTCAACAGCGGTTTCAGCCATATCACCATGGCGAAGGGCGTAAACACCGCGGGGACCAACCTGAACATCACGACGATCGAGCGCAGTCCCGGCGCGACGGTTTACCTTCGGAGCCAGACGCTGGGCGCGGCGCAGGGGAGCAACTTCAACGCGGCGAATGCGAATACGTTCCTCATTGGCGGGGGTGGCGCGGAGGGCACCACGACCATGAGCATCATCCCGTGGATTGCGGCAAACAACACGAACGCGGGCACCTCAATACCGACCGGGTTTGCCACCGTCACCCCGCTTGGCATCCGCGCGCTCAACACCACAGCTACTCCGACGGTGGAATACGCGACGTCGCTGAACACCGCGACGATCGACGATAACGTGAACACCGGCTCGATAGCGATCACGGGCACGAACAACACGGTCGCGATTAACTCCCTGCGTCAGTCGAATGCCGGCGCGACCAATCTCGGCTCCGGCAACAAGTTGGTGCTGCGCAGCGGTGGTCTCTTCTTCGGCGCGAACAATGCCGGCGTTGGCGTGGCGGGCAGCGCCACGGCCGGCACGCTGCAGTTTGGCAACGGCACGCCCACGGAGGGTGTGGTGTGGTCGGTCGGGACAAATACGAACTTCATTGGCGCCTCGATCACGGGCACCGGTGGCCTGACCAAGGCGGGCACGGGCACGCTGACGCTCACCGGGGCGAACAACTACAGCGGGCTAACCTATGTTGGTGGAGGTATTTTGCAGGTGGGTGATGGCACCAATCTCTCCACGCTTGGTCTGACCGGAGATGTGAAAGTCGCGAACGGCGCGACGCTGTCGTTGATGAATGGCCTAGCGATCGCCGACACTGCCACGCTTACGCTTGAGAGTTTCGGATTGTTCAACGGGAAGTTGAGCTTGGGCGCGAGCGTGAACGAAACGGTCGGGGCGCTTTACTTGGGAGATCTCCTTGCTCCGCCTGGGACCTATGGGAGCTCATTGAGCACCGCAGACAACCGGATTGATACGTGGTTCAGTGGCACCGGTGTGCTCACCGTTGTCCCGGAGCCTGGGAGCGCGGCGCTGCTCCTGGGTGGGTTGGCGATGGTGGCTGGGCGGCGGCGGAGGAAGTGAAGGCCCTGGTTGCTGGAATTGGGTGCGTGACCCGTTGCGTTTCGGCAGCGGTGCACGATAGTCGCCGCCCTTTTTCCATGCGTCTTCTCCGTCTTCCTTTCGCGTCGGTTGCGCTGTTTGGCGCACTTGCCGTTCCGGCGGACGCGCAGGCGCCGAAGGCGGACCCGTTCGCGAAGCAGGTGGGGCTGTTTTTCGATCAGCACTGCACGGATTGCCATGATGGCGCGACGAGCAAGGGCGGGATCAATTTGGAGAAGGCGGATGCCGCGATGCGCGGGAAGGATCAGTTGGAGTTGTGGGCGCGCGTGTATGACAAGGTCCTGAGTGGCGAAATGCCGCCGCCGAAGAAGGCGCGTCCGGCGCAGGCGGAGCTGCAGCAGTTTCTCGGCGGGATGGGGGCGCGTCTGTTGCAGACGGATCGCTCGCAGCGCGAAGTCGTGCAGCGACGGCTGAACCGGGCGGAATACGAGAACACCGTGCGCGACCTGCTCGCGATCGACATCGAGCTAAAACACTTTCTGCCCGAGGATCAGCAGGCCGGTGGTTTCGATAACAACGGCGAAGCGCTCGCGCTTTCGACGGAGCAGATGCAGGGCTATCTCACGGCGGCGCGCGCAGCGGTGGATGCGGCGATCGTCACGACTGAGAAGCCGAAGAGCGAGACGACGGTCGTCGACTCCTACAAGGACGTGGAAAAGTTCCTCAACGACTTCGAGATCGTGGACGGGCGGATCGTTAGCTTCACGACGAACTTCCAAGCGGATTACTCGAAGATCTCGACGCGCGCGAAGCGGACGAGTGTTCGAGGCAAGTACCGCTTTAAGTTCCAGGCGGCGGGACACAACTCGCCAGATCTGCAGTTCTTCACGATTGGGGCGTCGAACTTCGCGGGTGTGAGCGCGAAGTCGGTGAGCCTTGGTTATTACGAAGTCGGTCCGGAGCCGAAGACGTTTGAGGTCGAGGCGGTGCTGGATGGGAAGATGGCGATCCAGTTTTTCCCGCTCGGATTGCCGCCCTATCTCAAGAAGAAGCCGGGGGAGAAGTATCGAGGCGTTGGCATTGGGCCGGTCGAGGTAACGGGGCCGATTTTTGATCAATGGCCGCCGGCGAGTCACACGTTGCTGGTGGGCGATGTGAATGTCGCGAGTGGGACGATTGCGGATGCGGAGAAGATCCTTCGCAAGTTGTTGCCGCGCGCTTTTCGGCGTCCGGCGACTGAGGAGGAAGTGGCGCGGTACGTTGGGCTGGTTCGCAAGGGGCTCGATGAAAAGCGTCCATTCCTGGAGAGTTTGCGAAATGGCGTCGTCGCGGTGCTTTGCTCGCCGAACTTCATTTACCTTCGCGAGGAAAACCGCCCAGCGGCTCCGCGGGTCTCGGACTTGGAGCTCGCGTCACGACTCTCCTATTTCTTGTGGAGCTCCATGCCTGATGCTGAGTTGCTGCAGGCAGCGGCGTCGGGGCAGTTGCGTCAGCCCGCGGTATTGAGAGCGCAGACAGAGCGGATGCTGAAGAGTCCGAAGGCGGATGCGTTCGTGACGAACTTCACCGGGCAGTGGCTGCGTCTCCGGCTGATCAACGACACGGTTCCGGACAAGAACCTCTACAAGAAGTTCGATGAGCTTTTGCAGATGAGCATGGTGCGCGAGGGCGAGGCGTTCTTCCGCCAGATCCTCACCGACAACCTGCCGATTTCAGAGATGCTCGATTCCAACTGGGCGATGCTGAATCAGCGCATGGCGGAGCACTACGGCGTGCCGGATGTGAAAGGCCTCG
>CBHXZU010000390.1:0-6227 GCA_966125105.1 uncultured Prosthecobacter sp. | reverse complement strand
GAACTCCTCGCGGAAGTGTCCGCCGCAGCGTTCGCGACGCTCGAGGGCGTCGAGGCACATCAGTTCGCCGAACTCGAGGAAGTCGGCGACGCGGCCGGCTTTTTCCAGCGCCACGTTCATCGACTCGCCGCTGCCGGGGACGTTCACGTTTTGCCAGAACTCATCGCGCAGCGTCGGGATGCGGGAGAGCGCGCGGGAGAGTGACTTCTCGGTGCGGGCCATGCCGCACATATCCCACATGATGAGGCCGAGTTCGCGGTGGAACTCATCTACCGTCTTCTTGCCCTTGATCGAAAGGAAACGCTGCGTGCGCTGGCGCACGGCTTCCTCGGCGGCTTTGAAGTCCGCGTGATCCGCTTTCGGCCGTTTGTCCGGCGCGACTGTCGCTAGGTAATTCGCGATCGTGGTCGGCAGGACGAAATAGCCGTCCGCGAGTCCCTGCATGAGCGCGCTGGCGCCGAGGCGGTTCGCGCCGTGGTCGCTGAAGTTCGCTTCGCCGAGGACGAACAAGCCCGGGACGTTGGACATCAAGTTGTAGTCCACCCACAGGCCACCCATCGTATAGTGCACGGCGGGATACACACGCATCGGGACCTTGTAGCCGTCCTCGTTCGTGATCTGCTCGTACATCTCGAAGAGGTTGCCGTATTTCTCCTCCACCACGGCCTTGCCGCGCTTGCGGGCTTCCTCTTCGGAAATCTCATTGCCGCCGGGCGTGCCCCGGCCGTAGCGCAAGATTGCGTCGGCGAAATCGAGATACACGCCGAAGCCGCCAGGACCGACGCCGCGACCTTCGTCGCACTGCATCTTCGCGGCGCGCGAAGCGATATCGCGCGGGGCGAGGTTGCCGAACGCCGGATACATGCGCTCGAGATAATAATCGCGCTCCGCCTCCGGGATTTCGCTCGGCGGACGCGTGTCGCCCTTCTGCTTCGGCGCCCAGCAGCGTCCGTCATTGCGGAGCGACTCCGACATGAGCGTGAGCTTCGATTGATACGAGCCGCTCACCGGGATGCACGTCGGGTGAATCTGCGTGAAGCACGGGTTCGCAAACAGCGCGCCCTTCTTATAAGCGCGCCAATTCGCGGTGACGTTGCAGCCCTTCGCGTTGGTCGAAAGATAGAAGACGTTGCCGTAGCCGCCCGTGGCGAGGACCACCGCATCGGCCGTGTGCGAGCTGACTTCGCCCGTCACCATGTCGCGCACCACGATGCCCTTTGCGTGACCGTCCACGATCACGAGCTCGAGCATTTCCGTGCGCGGATACATCGTCACGCCGCCCTGCGCGATCGTGCGGTAGAGCGATGAGCACGCGCCGAGGAGCAGCTGCTGGCCGGTCTGGCCGCGAGCGTAAAACGTGCGCGAAACCTGCGCGCCGCCGAAACTGCGATTCGCGAGAAGGCCGCCGTATTCGCGGGCAAACGGAACGCCCGTCGCCACGCACTGGTCGATGATGTTCACCGACGCTTCCGCGAGCCGATGCACATTGGCTTCGCGCGAGCGGAAGTCGCCACCCTTTACCGTGTCGTACAAGAGACGGTGCACCGAGTCGCCGTCGCCCTGGTAATTCTTCGCGGCATTGATGCCACCCTGCGCGGCGATCGAGTGCGCGCGCCGCGGGCTGTCCTGGTAGCAGAAACACTTCACCTTGTAGCCGAGGTCCGCCATCGTGGCGGCGGCGCTGGCGCCGGCGAGACCGCTGCCGACGACGATCACGGAGTACTTCCGCTTGTTCGCCGGGTTGATCAGGCGCGACTCAAACTTGTGCTTCTCCCACTTCTGCTCGAGCGGGCCGGAGGGGATGTTGGAGTTCAGGGATCCGATCATGTTATTTGCCCCCCTTTTCTGCGGCGGCTTTGGCGATGGCCTGTTCGCGGTATTCCTTGCCGTAGCCGGCGAGAACGGCGACCGGCATGCTGATGAAGCCAACGGCGAGCACGATCGCGAGTCCGCGACCGACCACCTTGAAGACCGGCCGCAGCTTCTGGGTTTGAATGCCGAGCGTCTGGAAAAGGCTCTCGATGCCGTGCGCGAGATGCATGGCGAGGAGGACCATGCCGATGATGTAGAAAATGCTGATCCCCGTGTAGCTGAAGCCGATCAGCAACATGGCATACACGTCGTGCAAGCCGTGCGCGTCGTGCAACTGCCGATATTCCGGATGCACCACGAAGATCGTGTAGTGCAGCAGGTGAAAGATGATGAAGGCGAGGATGTAGGATCCGCTCCAGATCATCGTCCGCGTGGAAATCCGGGCCTGCGCGCTGTTCTTGTAAACCACGCCGCCGCCTTTCGCCGCGCGGTTCTCGATGGAGAGTTTGATTGTCGCGATCACGTGCGCAATCACGGTGACGATCAGCACGATCCGCACAATCCACAGCAAGGAGCCAAGGCTTTGGAGGAACTTGGCGTAGACGTTGAGCTTCGCGGGATGAGTGGCGTCTCCAGGGCCGAGGAACAACTGGAGGTTACCGATCAGGTGGCCGATGACGAAGAGCACCATGACGATGCCGGTCACAGCGACCACCCACTTTTTCCCGATCGAACTTCGGAAGAATGAGCAGCAGTTATTCACTTTGGCTGGATGTGAGTAGGTTCGACCGACAGGTCAGGCCTGACGCGCCAGGACGGCAGGGAGAGTTCCGCGTCACACCCATTTCGGTCGGTAGGGCCTATTCACGAAAGCCAAAACGCAGAACGGATGCAACGGAGATTGTGCGCGAAATACAGATCGGTCTTAAACGCGTCGCGTTCCGTGGTATACGCGCCGCCGAAAAGCCCAGCGAAGGGTCAAACAGCGTGAGTTAGCAATGTTTCATTGCATAAGCGTGGCTTATACAATGAGCTGACCAGAAGACCAACCGGTAGAGCAGGTGTTCATGCGAGTTCAGCCGTAAAGGCAGCGAGGACGGATTGACCTGCTGACCGGTCATAGATCGCAAAGACCACTTCGTCGAAAGCTCCCGCGTAAGGGCCGGATCCGCGCAGGAGATCCCGGAAAGCACGAGCCACCATCTTCGGATCATTGCGAAAGACCCCGCATCCCCACGCACCGAGCACCAGGCGACGGACTCCGTGAAGCACTGCAACACGCAGGACAAACTCGGCGCGGCGCCTCAGCACCGGCTCCACTTCAACCAACCGCTCAGGCTCGTTGTTCGCGACCGCACCTGCGTTCGGCGCTGGCGCCGTGATCACCGAAGCGAGCACGGGAGAATCCAGCAGCGCGCCGGAATCGTCTCGAATGAACGGCACCATTGGCGACCAGATCGCGAGGTCGAGATAGAGTGTGGTCCGACAACCACGATTGCGTTCGTAGTATCCGGGTGCCGCCAACAGGCAGGGATATAACGCCGAGGAGCGGGCGAGCGATTCCTCCTGCGCTTCCGCTCCACCGAGAAAGCCACCGCCCGGGTTCTTCGCCGAGGCGAAGTTTAGGCAAGCGAGATGCCCGCCTGGTTCGGCATCCAGTCGTTGTAGAGCTGCGATGGTGGATTCAGAAGTGACGGTCAATTTTGCCGCGCCCAACCCACCTGCGACCGGTGAACTCGCGCAGTCCTCGAGGGAATGCAGTTGTGTTCCCGCTTTAGCACTTCGAATGGCTTCGCCGACGGACACGTTTGCGCCATTCGCAGAGAGGTAGTTTCCCGCCTCGCAAATCTTGACGGTTTCCTTTGCGAGCCCCGCCCGAGTGCTCTTCTTCCCGGTCCCGAGCGACTCTTCGGGAAAGGTGATGAACTTGACCGGGACGTGGTCGGTCAACCACACGCCATTCTCCGATTGAAAGAACTGGTGCCCCTGCGAAGCCATCTCCGCCGACCGAACCGACAGGATGACAGGCTGGCCATGACGTTGCCCAACGGCACGCGCGGTCTCCGCCGTGGGCGAAAGGTGAACGTGATGCCGCGCCATTCTTTGTAGCCCGCCGGCGCGAATGGCCGCAACGAAACGCGATGCCGTTCCGTGGAAGAGCTGGTGAGGGGGATTGCTGGCCGCGTAGCCGAGGGATACTTCGACAGAGTGCCCTTGGTTTGCGCGGATGCGCTTTGTGTCTTCGCTGTAGGCGAAACGTTTCTTGTCGCTGGTGGCCACGATTTCATCGAGCGCCTCGCGATCAATGTTCACGCCGTGGCGGCGGCAACCATCCAGCAATGTCTCCACATCCACCCAACCATTCTGGTCGAGGGTGAGGCCGGCGGCTTGGGGTTCATGCCGCAGGACCAAGCTGAGGAACTTGCTGGTCCGGGTTCTTTCTTTCTCATTCATACTCGATAAATTAGTAAGGAGGGAGCAGCCTTCGAAATCCGTGTGCGAGAACGACGGAGAGGAAGACCAGGTTCCGAAAAGGGATGGCGGGAAAAAAACTTCGGAGTCCTGCTGAAGATCTGAAGGTTAGAGCTCGAAATTGAAACCGCGCTTTTTCAGCGAGGCGTACTTCTTCGCGTCGAAACGGAAGAGTTGAGCGGGGCGATGCGCTCCGGTCCGGGTCTGCTCATCGAGCGGGATGAGGAGGCCCATGCCCTGGATCTTTTTGCGGAAGTTACGTTTGTCCAACGGGGCTTGCAGAACGGTTTCGTAAAGATGCTGGAGCTGGGAGAGCGTGAACTTTGCCGGCAGCAGTTCGAATCCGATGGGCTCGTAGCGCACTTTGCCCCGCAGACGCTCCAGTGCAGTCGCAAGAATCTCGGCGTGGTCAAACGCCAGCGGGGGTGGGTTCGCAGCGGAAAACCATCCGGCTTCGTCGGCATCGGTGGCGCCGGTTGCCGGATGCTCGGCGGACTTCACGAGCGCATAATAGGCAACGCTGACGACTCGCTCGCGGGGATCCCGCTTCACCTCGCCGAAGGTATAGAGCTGCTCGAGAAATACCTTCGACAGGCCGGTCTCTTCGGAAAGCTCGCGTCGAGCGGCTTCATCGAGCGTTTCATCCACGCGCACAAAACCGCCCGGCAATGCCCATTTGCCTTTGAATGGAGCAAGGCCCCGGCGAATGAGCAGGACCTTAAGCTCGGCTTCATCGAAACCGAAGACGACGCAGTCCACGGTCAGCGCGGCGCGTGGGTATTCGTAGGTGTGAGGCATGATCGATTACACAGGCAAAGGTTCCCGGGATTGGAGCCAGTCGGCGGGAATGCCATTGGGGCGCGCAGATAGTGCAACGATTCCGCCGACCATTGCGCATGTGGTGTCCATGTCACCGAGCGCGCTGACGGTATTCCAAAACGCCTCGGGATAATCCCGCCAGTGACGAGCGGCACACCAGATTACGAGCGGCACCGTGTCCGGAGAGGTCACCTGGCTGCCATTGCCGACCTTTTGTCCGACTAGCGCGGGCGTAAACGTCCACGGAAAAGTAAGAGTGCGGCGGATGCGTGCCCATGTGTCGCTCTCGGGGGTGTGAGCGACGACAAACTCAATCATCTCCCGAGCCGGTTCAGTCGAATCGTCGTTGCGATGATTCCACGCCCAGGCGGCGGCGAGCGCTACCGCGATCGCGCCAGCTTGTCCTTCCGGGTGCGCCAGGGTGACCTCAGCAGACTCCCGCGCCTGTTTGATAAATCCAGGTATGTCGTCAGCGAAGTAGGCGCCCAGCGGAGCGACGCGCATGGCGCCGCCGTTGCCCATGGAACCCATGCCCGAGAAGACTTCCCTGGCAGCAATCTCCCAAGGAACCCCATTCCCGATCGCTTGGAGAATGGAATGCGCCATTCCGCCGTATCCTCGAAACTGGTCGCGCTGATACTCAGTTGCAAAGAGGCCTGCCAAATCGTCGCGATGGATAGCTCCGCGTTTCTCCAAGCATCGGTAAACGCTCAGCGTCATGGCGGTATCATCCGTGTAATGCCAGCACGGAGCGGGAACTAAGCGTTGAGCGATGCGGTCGAGAGCCGTTTGGGGCGAAAGGAAGAACCGATCGCCGAACGCATCGCCGACCGACAGGCCATCCAGTGAAAGGCGGGCGCGTTTCAGGCGCTGCTCATGATCTCTGGCTATAGCGGCATTCATTGCGTGTCCTTTGTTGGGTGAAACTCGGCGATCACTTCAATAGGGCCGACGATGTTCTGATTCATTTCCGCCAGGTCCTCGGCGGGGATCCAAAGTTCCTGATGCACATCCTCCTGAGCTGTCGGCGCATCCTAATGGGATTCTCGCTCGCCGCTCTGGTCGGCGTGCCGCTCGGGTTGATTATGGGCCGCTTCAAGCTGATCCACGAAATCATCTTCCCG
>CBHXZU010000389.1:0-6241 GCA_966125105.1 uncultured Prosthecobacter sp. | reverse complement strand
ATGTGTTACCCATGTCCTGAACCTCAGGTGTTACCTATGTCCTGAACCAGCGCCGCCTTTCCGGGGTCATCACGACCTCAACGCAAATCCCCCGCTCCCCGCCTCAAGGAGACCCTCGACAAGTGCCGCCTCTCTCTACCCAATTTCCTTTTCCAGCCGCTCGCTCAGCCACTGCTTAATCATGCTCTGGTAGTTGAGGTAGCGCGACCGCGCGATGCGTTTGATCCGCGCGAGCATCCGCGGATCAAACCGCAGCGTGATCGTCGTGCTCTCGCGGTTATCCGCTTTGAGCAGCGACTGGTTCATCAGCCGGCCATCGACACGCGAGCCTTTCCAAAACTGCGCTTCCTCTTCTTCGGTTTCAAATCGTGGCACCTCGGCCCAACTGGTGATGACTTTCATCGGCTAGCTCAGCTCCTGGTTCTTGCGCTCGTAAAAGGAACTCTCCTCCGGCGTCATTTCGCGGGATAGAATGGAGCGCATCCGTTTCCCGTCGGTCCAAAAGATGGTGAAGATCCCCCGCCCAGCGATGCTCTTGCCGAGATTGAAGTAGCGCGTGTGCCCTGGGCCGGCGATTTCGTGATCCGGCATCAGACGCAAACTGAAGGGATCCTCGAAGCTCTCTTCGATCTCTTTGGGCGTGACCTCGTGGAGGTCAAAAGGGGCGTCAAGCCAGTCGAATTCCATGGTGGATTAGCCGCGCTGAATGAGTTCGACTTCGTAGCCTTCGGGCGCATCCACGAAGGCAATGACGCTCCCGGAGCCGGTCGGCGTGGGGCCGTCGGAAAGCGGATACCCTTTCGCCGCCGCATGCTTCGCGAAGGCGTCGAGATCATCCACTTCGAAGGCGAGGTGCGTCAGATCAGGCCCTACGATCACCGGACCGCTCGCGGGAAACTCGCAGATTTCGATGAGTTCCTCGCTGCCTGGCGCCTTCAGAAAAACGAGTTTCGATCCGCGGGGAGAGACCTTGCGATCGACTTCTTCGAGTCCGAGGACATCGCGGTAGAACGCGAGCGTCTTTGCCTGGGCCGTGACCCGGTAGGGTGTATGCAGGAGCTTCTTACCCAGGGCGCGGCCCGGCGCTTAGCGCCGGGCCGCGTCATCCCGGCAACCGGAAAAGGTCAGTTCGCCGCGACCTTCTTCGTAATCGTCGCCACGTGCTTGCCCTGAAAACGGGCCATCGAAAGCTCTTTGGCGCTCGGCTGGCGGGATCCATCGGGACCCGCAATCGTGGCAGCGCCATAAGGCGAGCCGCCCTTCAATTCGCTGATATCGGCCAATTCCGGGCACGAATACGGCAGCCCCACGTAGATCATGCCATGATGCAGGAGCGTGGGGATGAAAGTCAGGATGGTGCTTTCATTCCCGCCGCCTGTGCCGGTGCTCGTGAAGACGCTTCCCACTTTGCCCACGAGCGCCCCCTGCATCCAGAGGCTGCCGGTTTGATCGAGGAAATTGCGCATCTGGGCGGCCATGTTCCCGAAACGCGTCGGTGTTCCGAAGATGATTGCGTCGTACTCACCGAGCTCTTTCGGCGAAGCGAACGGAGCTGCTTGGTCCGTTTTCGCCCCATGCTTTTTCGCGACCTCTTCCGGCATGATATCCGGAACGCGCTTGACGATCACCTCGACGCCACCCGCTTCCCTCGCGCCTTCGGCAATCGCCGATGCGAGCGTTTCGATGTGACCATACATGGAGTAATAAAGGACGAGGATTTTAGGCATAGTGAGTTTGTGTTCGTGCGTGTTCGTGCAGAGTCGTGGCCGGCGACGACCGCCGCGCGGCGCAGTTATTTATTTGGCGAGTTTCGCGTCGACCGACCAACGGCCCGCGCCAGCGATGAAGAGCGCTAGATATCCACCGAGGTAGATGAACGCGAGTTCGCCGGAATTCGCATCACCTTGGGTGAGCACCATGTCGTGCACTTTGAAAAATGCGACCGACATCGCCACGACCCCAGCCAGCGCGGCCCAGCGTGTCGCCAGGCCGATCGCGAGCAGCACAGATGCGAGCGTTTCAGTCATCACTGCCGCCACGCCAAAGACCGGCGGGATGTCCTGCTTGTTGCGGAAGAACTCGATCGTGCCACTGAAGTTGGTGATCTTTCCGTAGCCGTGGATCAGAAACATAGAGAGACCCAACCAGACCCTGAGTAGCAATAACCCCGCATCGGTCGAGGCGGGAACGAAGTCGAGCCGGACCAGGCGCTTAAGAGTCATGGCGAGATTCATATATAGAGAAGTCGGTCGAATTACGCCAGATCGAACAACAGGGCTTCGGCTGTCGCTGAGGCAGTTATGTTCATATTGGGTTCATCCTCGACGGCGGCTGCATCGCCTGCCGACAAGGATTTGCCGTTCAAGGTGAGACTTCCCCGCATCACTTGCAGCCACACGCCGCGATCGGCTTTCAACGTGTGCGTCACGGTTTCGCCGCTCTTCAATCGCAGGCGATAAACATCGGCATCCTGCGCAATGGTGGCCGAGTCATCCCGGCCATCGGGCGAAATGAGCAGCACTTTGGAAGATCCGTCCGTCTCCGGCTTCGGCTGCCACTCCGTATAACGGGGAGGCAGGCTCTTCTGCCGCGGCTGAATCCAGATTTGCAGGAAGTGCGCGGGTTCGCTGTTGGATGGATTGAACTCGCTATGGAGCACGCCAGTTCCGGCGCCCATCAATTGCACTTGGCCCGGCCCGAGGCGGCGGCCATTGCCCATGCTGTCCTTGTGCTGGAGCGCGCCTTCGAGCACGTAACTGAAGATCTCCATGTCGCGATGCGGGTGCGTGGGAAAGCCGCCCCCCGGCGCGACCCGGTCTTCATTGATCACGCGCAGCGAGCGGAAGCCCATGTGCGCGGGATCGTAATATTCCGCGAAGGAAAAGGTGTGGCGCGAGTCGAGCCAGCCGTGGTCGGCGTGGCCGCGTTCATTGGACTGACGAATTGTGATCATGGCCGGACTCTACCCCGGCGCCGCCAATTCGGGGAAAGACCATGTTGCTTGGCTCAGCATGCCCAAAAGGTATGCTGTCTTAATGGAACTGCGCCACCTGCGCTACTTCGTCGCCGTCGCCGAAGAGCAGAATATCACCCGCGCCGCCACGCGTCTCCGCGTCTCGCAGCCACCGCTCAGCCGGCAGATTCGCGATCTCGAGGATGAATTGGGAGTCGAACTGCTCACACGCAGCGCGCATGCGGTGCGGCTCACAGAAGCTGGACGCATCTTCCTCGGCGAAGCGCGCGCCGTGCTGCTCCGTGCCGACGAGGCCATTCAAGCTGCTCGCGCGGTGGCCAGTGGAATGAAAGGCAACATCGACATCGGTTATGCGCCGTCGCTCACCGTCGATCTCCTCCCCCGCGCGTTGCAATCGTTCCAGGAGAATTGCCCGGGCGTGCGCGCGCGACTGCACGATCTATCCACCGAGGAAATGCTCGCCGGCGTTCGTGACGAGCGACTGCACGCCGCGCTGATGGTCCGTCCATCTGCAGGCGCATTGCGCGGGTTGAACTTCGAGACCTTGCGCTCTTATCCCGTGTGCGTCGCGGCGAGTCCCGCGCACAGCCTCGCGCGCATGCGTTCGGTCACGCTCGCCCGGCTCCGCAGTGAACGGCTGATCGGCTACACGGAAAAGGATTACCCCGAATATCACGAGTGGCTCGACGCGCTGTTTGAAGGCGTAACTCCGCCGGTTTCCGAAGAGCACGATAGCGTCACCAGCCTGATCGCCGCTGTCGAATCCGGCCGGGGCGTCGCCTTGGTTTCACAAAGTCTCGCCTGCCTGGCCGGGCCGCGCCTGAAGCTACGTCCGCTTCGCCCGTCACCCCCGCCGATGCGTGTCGGCATCGCGTTCCTCGCGAAGAATCCCTCTCCGACGACCCTCCGTTTCGTAACCGCCGCCCGCGACGCCACTACCGCGAAAGGCTAAGAGCAGTTGCCAAAAGTCATTTCCGGTTAGCGCATTTTCCGAACCGGCGAAAAAGTGGGTCATCCTGCTATGGAGCTTTAGCGACTGAAGGACCCCGAGCCATTCACGCGCGACTCCTTAACCGGAAACTTCTTTTGGCGGACGCTCTAGAAAACCTTCCGAATGTAGTTCCCTCTTCCGAAGTACGGTTGCGGAGCCGAAATTGCTTCCGGCGGATGCCCGGGGGATGTCATGCCGCGCTGTCGCGGCGGGCGAAGGCCCAACCACAAGCCAGCCCAGGGCAAAGCGGGCCGAGTGACGCCCTGGGTATGCCCACAAAATCGACAGAGCTCCGAAGGGGGCGAAACAACAGCGCGCAATCCTGTTAAATGCTCGCCGCGCAGCTCATCCTTCCGGACTGAAGCTCCGGGTCGCCCGCGTCAGTCCTTCGTGGCCCCGGGATACGGGATGTAGGTGAAGTGACGGTTCAGATTCTTATTGTCCGTCGGACTCGGGTTATCCGTATCCACGTGCATCTTTTCGGGATCAAACTCGATCCGTGGCTTAATCTCCACGTGCCCGTCACAGAACAAAAAGTGAGCAGAGTTCTTCAGATCCGTGACCGGATCGCCCGCGCCGAAGTAGGCCTTGAGGGCTAAAGCATCCGCGATCGGCTTATCGTCCGCTTTCTCCGCCAGGAATACCGTGGCACTGAGCCGCTCAATGCGTGTCACCGGTTGCGTGGGCTCCTCCTTGTTGCTGAGATACTCGTTTATCCCGTAGCAAAAGAGAAACTGCGCCGGCGGAACGACGTACCGATCACCTTCCTCTTTCGGAACGGCGGGATTGATCCAAATGCTCCGGTCGCCGGGACGCGGAGGCTTTTCCAGGTACTGTGGATCATTCAACGGACGCTCGTTCATGTAGCGGGGCAGGCGATTGAACCACGCGTTGTGATCATCGAGCTTGAGCGTATCGCCCTCCGTCCCCCGTGAAGGCAGCTCGCCATTGAACTCGCGAAGCGAAGTATTCAGGGCAGTGCCCCACTGCTTCAGGTTGTTCAGCGAAGCTGCCTGGTTGCTCTTCTGGCGAGATCCACTGAGGGCCGTGAAAAGCAGCGATGCAAGAATCGCGATGATGGCTATGACGACGAGCAGTTCAATGAGAGTGAACGCGCGTATCCTGAGGTGTGTGCGCCGAGACATGCGTTGATCTGGGGTCTGAGTGTCTCTCGTCTACGCGTTCGGTCAAGCCAACGGACGTAACAACTCGGTGGCGCCGCTTAGATTTCCGCAAATCGGTACTGAATCGTCACGGCCGCGCTGCCCCGTAGCGCCCGCTGAAGTATGGCTTTTACAATGGAACGCTTTTCAAGTCGCAATTCAGTGGCCGCCTTCCGAACTCATCCAAAGCGCGACGCCCACAGCCTATCCGGAACTTGGGAAGTCTTCGTCAAAGCCCACGCAGACGGCTACGCCGAAGGCGTTCCATCAACCAGCTCGGGGTTGCGCGAGGTCACAAGCGCTATCTTTGGTAGCGAGGGGTGGAACTATCCTGAAAGGTTGAAGAGACAGTGCCTGCCATCACAAATTCAACGCACTTCGGCGTTGGTTTTGTCCGGACCGTACCCAGGGTAGATCCGCTTGAAGCGGATTAATGCCGGCGATGGATGATTGAATGCCTTCGGCATTCCGGAACGCTGCCGAGGGCTCCTGCAAAGTGCCGGCCAAGCCCTAGCTAGAAGCTCTTCCGCATATTGCTCGGAAGGATATTCAGTTCATTCCGGTACTTCGCCACTGTGCGGCGCGCGATCGGGATGCCCTTCTTCTCCAGCAATTCGACGATTTCCTTATCGCTGAGCGGATTTTTCGGATCTTCCTTGCCCACTAGTTCGGCGATTACACCCTTCACGCTGGTGTTGCTCATCGATTCACCCGCTGCAGTCTGGTAACCGGGCGTGAAGAAATACTTCATCTCAAACACCCCGTGCGGTGACGACATGTATTTGCCGGAGA
Source organism: uncultured Prosthecobacter sp. (assembly GCA_966125105.1). Classification (GTDB taxonomy): domain Bacteria; phylum Verrucomicrobiota; class Verrucomicrobiia; order Chthoniobacterales; family Chthoniobacteraceae; genus SXWH01. The sequence goes on along the minus strand of CBHXZU010000389.1, from coordinate 321 downwards.
TGGCCCGCGACACGGTTGTCTCGTGCACACCCACGGCGTCCGCGATCTGCACCATGGTCATCGGCTTCAAGCCACTCGGGCCTTCCTCGAGGAAGTCGAGTTGACGCTTCACGATCTCATGCGCGATGTTTGAGATCGTCTGCTGCCGCTGGTGGATCGACTTGATGAGAAACTTGCCGCTCCGGATTTTGTCGCGGATGTAATCGCGGACCTCCTCGCGATTCTGCTGCGCCATCAAATCTTTATACGTATTGCTGATGCGCAGATGCGGAATCTGGTCGCCATTCAGCGAGATCTGCCACTCGCCGGCCACTTTCTCCA